>JAALKB010000300.1:438-3133 GCA_011088265.1 Gammaproteobacteria bacterium | reverse complement strand
TTCTGAAGAAAAAGATTACGGTAAATTTGATCCAAATAAGATGCCTATCGCAAACCGCTTCTACCGATCCACGACCCACGGCTCACGAGTTAAGAACTTATACTACCAAGTTCGGGAAGCGAACAAGATCGCAGAACGTGAGATTAAAGCAGCTAAGATTGCTGGGCCTAAAGAATTTAATGAAGCTCAGAGGGGTTTGAAAGAATTAATCGCATTATCGAGCAATATAAAATACGCCGATGCCTTTAAGAAAAAGGTCGCAGCTCAAAAGTCGAAGGTCGAAGTGTCTAAAAGCCTGACGCAGGATCAAAAATTGCAACGCATTGCACAACTCGAACAGCGCGAACATGATGCATATGTTAAGGTCATCAAGAAAGCACAGTCGCTTGGAATTTCATGAAACAAACAAATTTACGGCTTACAAAGAAACAGGAGGAGAAACTTGTAAAATACGCACTAGAGCGTGTTGAGCAGTTAAAGGAGGATAATAGGGAGCGCATTGAGAACGATAAAATTTCGTGGAAAATGTATCACAACGATCGTACAGATCGGGTAGGGTACGACGGAATATTTAGTCACTCCAATCTGTCAGTCCCTATGACCAGCCTCGTGGTCGATCACTTCATGGCTCGTGCTGAGGATGAGATCACTGGTACATCTCCATATTTTAAATTCGAAGCTCAGGGAGCAGGCGATATCGATATGGCTGAGACCTACGATAAATACTTTAATTGGAAAATTGAGGATCAAGCAAATACCAGAGAAAGACTCGAAGAATCATACCTCCATTTATTTATCCAAAGAGCTTTAGTCCTGAAAGCTGTGTACGAAGAAGATGTATCTACATGGTATGATTATGAAAGAAATGGACTCTTTAATTTACAGACCGGTGCATTTGAAGATATCCCAGGCCAAGGACCTATAATCGAAGGCGAAGACCAGTTCATTCCAGAAATGAACCCAATGACCGGAGAATCAGAACTTCGACTTGCATCCGATCCCAGTTTTGTAATGACTCCAGGTGTACATGAATTCCAACCACTTCCGGAAGGAGTCCCAACTCAAATGGTAAAGTACAAAGGCCCAAGGTCGGAGGTCGTAGACTCAGATCGTTTCCTATGTCCCAGCCATGCAGAATCTATTCAAGATGCTGACATCGTTGTTGAAATGTATGACAAAGATTTGAATTGGGCTAAAGAAATGTTCCTTGAGCGTGAATGGTTAAGCTTTGGGGATTTTTACAATTTATTAAATAAGGATGCTAATCCAAGAAGTCCGATTGAAAAGAATGAGGAAAGAACTGAGAATTTAGATTTTGATTCCGAAGAAAATCCGAGCATGCAAGTTCTTGAATGTTGGATGAAGAGAGATGTTCTTGGAACAGGACAACCTCAGGAATTTTGTATATTCATAGACCCAGAAACTGAAAAACCAATCTTCTATGAATTCGTAGCAAAACTAACTCCAGATAACCATATTCCATATACAGTAGTATCTATTGGAAAAGAGCGTAATAAATGGTGCGGATATAGTTTACCCGAAAGAATCCGTTCTTTTCAGGAATATGTAGACAAACAATTTAATTCCCAAAGCTACCGTAATGAACTCGCTGCGAACCCGATCCTCGGTGGCCACCCGCAGGCCGTGGAAGATGAGCCTGAGGATGTTGAATTACACGCTGGTAAGATTTTTGAATTGAAGGATCAATATAGCATTGATGACTTTATGACCTTTGCCGCTGTGCCTAATGTCGATATCCGTACCCAGGATCTAATTGATTTTGTATTTGGAATTGTCCAGCTCTGGTTAGGCGTTTCCAATATGGCTCAGGGAGATTATCAGGCATTGGCTCCTGCTAATACAGCGACCGGAGTAGAAGCAACATTGCGCGAGGCATCCAAGATTGGTCGCCGATGGATGCGTAGAATTGTCCGTGGATTTGAGGATCATTTGACTAAACTTGTACAAGTATCCATGGCCACGATTGATGAGGAAGAAGTCTTTGAATACATGGAAGGAGATGTCCGTGCATTCGGTGTTATGTCTCCCGATGCAATTAGAGATATCGGAATCAATGTTCGGGTCATATTGTCTCAAGACCAAGGACAGCGAGCTATAGAAAAAGCAAATTTAGCATTACAGACACAGGATCGATACTTCCAATCTCCACCAGAGATGCGCCCATTTATGCGTCCTATGCTCAAGCGTATTCTTGATGCCATGGGATTTGAAAAGACTGATGAATTACTTCCTCCCGAAGCTCCGGCTGATCCAAAATCTGAAGCTGAAATTGCTAAGATGTTAGGTGACAATGCAGCACAGGGCGGAGAGAGTCCTGAACCAACCGATGGCGTTCAAGCAGCAACTGCTGGTATGGGTAATAGTAACCCACAAGGCATGAACCAATACCAAGGATAATGCGCAAGTACCGCAACGGTAAGCAATCTCGTGAACCGAGGCAGCTTTCAAAATACTCTCCCGAATACATTCAGTATCGGGGAAACCGTGGCGGCTACTCGGTTAAAGTCGGATTGTGCGATATAACCGGTGACGGAGATGCGGACACCATATCTGTCGCATGGAGAAACCCAGCAAATGGAAAAGTAGAAAACTGTACAGTCAGTATTCCTCAGGCTCAGGCTCCTGCATCCGGCCCGTCAAATCTAACCGCAAGCGAAGCAGTTCCAGCCAGCGG
>JAALKB010000300.1:0-428 GCA_011088265.1 Gammaproteobacteria bacterium | reverse complement strand
CCCCCCCCCCCGCCCCCCCCCCCCCCCCCCCCGGCCCCAGCCGATGTCCCGCAAGCGAAGGGGCAACAACCATTAATTTTGATGTAGATAACCCAGCAACACTTTCTGGTCATACAGGCTTTCAAAGCCGTCAATGGTTTGTCACATACTCAAGTGTTGGAGGTTATATATTCAATGTAAATCCTGACGGAACAGCTTATATTACTGACCCGAATGGTGTTTCTACTGATGTCACAGACTCAAATACAACAGTTCCTGACACCGACGGCTTGTCTATGATTTCTAATATCTCCGCTTATGACTATTCAGGAAACGGTGATACAGAAGTCGCCAGTTTTGATTACATACCTACTCCAGCTCCATAAATGTCCGACCTAGTAGTATTCGATCAGCTTGCTGATATAAAAAAATTAACGACCGATGAATCT
>JAALKB010000059.1 GCA_011088265.1 Gammaproteobacteria bacterium | reverse complement strand
CCCCCGTGGGAATGCATACCCGACCCGGAATCCGCCCCAACACCGAATTCGACGAACCATTTCCCGGGTGTCCCAAATTATCCCCTACTTTTCTCGTTCCCACGGTCCCCCGTGGGAATGCATACCCGACCCGGAATCCGCCCCAACACTGAATTCGACGAACCATTTCCTGGGTGTCCTAAATTATCATCAGGGTGTCCTAAATTATCATCACGCGGTATGGCTATTTCGAATTCGATTTTTGGTCTGATTTGATGGTTGTTCTTCCATTGAGTGGTGTTCTCCAGGTGGGTCGAATTCCTGGATTAGGATTCGTTCCGGGAAACGAGCCCTAATCCGCTTGAATTCTTATGACAGCCTTTTGAATTCGCTTTTACCCCGTATTCAAAATATCCCGGATATTATCCCAAAAATGCCGCACTAACTTCATCAATAATTCGCTGCTGATCATGGGATTCAAGGTAGGGGTGTATGGGTAAGCTTAGTACTTCCTGGGATAGCTGTTCGGATATCGGCATAGTTATCCCGGCACCGTCGGCGTCTTTGAAGGCGGGTTGTAGATGAAGGGGGCAGATATAGTAAATCGCGGAAGGGATGCCTTTTTCTTTCAGGTGTTGTTGAATCTGGTCGCGTTTTTCCGAGCGAATGGTGTATTGAGCCCAGCTGCTTTTATAACCTTCGGGGACGACAGGGGTTTTGACCAGATGGGATAGCGCTTCGGTATAACGATCTGCTACTTTTTGTCGGGCCATGAGTTCCTCGTCAAAAACGGCGAGTTTGCAGCTTAGGATTCCGGCCTGAATAGTATCCATTCGGCCGGTAATGCCGGTTCGGATATTGTCATATTGAGTGGTGCCTTTGCCATGGAAACGGATGGACTCGATAATGTCGGCAAGGTTGTCGTCATTGGTGAATACCGCGCCACCGTCGCCGTAACAGCCCAGAGGTTTGGCGGGGAAAAAACTGGCGGCGGCGATATGTCCAAATCCGCCGGTGCGTTTGCCATGGTATTCGGCGCCAAATCCCTGGGCAGCGTCTTCCAGAACAAAAAGGCCGTGCTCTTCGGCAATACGCTCAATGGCATCATAATCCGCGGGTAGACCAAATAGATCCACCGGGATAATGCCTTTGAGATTCAGTTTTCCTTCCTGCTTTACTCGCAGAACCGTACGCTCTAGCTCAACGGGATCGATATTGAAACTGTCTTCTTCTACGTCCACAAATACCGTGGTGGCCCCCAGCAGCTGAATCACTTCCGCGGTGGCAACGAAGGTAAAGGGCGGCGCGATGACAGCATCCCCTGGGCCGATGCCATAAGCCATTAGGACCATCAATAAGGCATCGGTTCCACTGGCAGCACTAATGGTATGTTTTACATCGCAATATTCGCAGAGTTCCTGCTCAAGTTGTTGCACTTCTGGTCCCATAATGAACTGGCCATGGGCCAACACGCGATCAATGGACTGTCTGATTTCAGACTCCAGGGTTTTAAACTGGCTATTAAGGTCTACGAATTTCATGTATCTTGCTCCAAACTAAAAAATAAACGGGTCTACTACTCAATCTGCCCGGATCCTGGATCCTGCTCCGGGTTTTGCCTTTCGGTATTTGTAACGGTGTATGGGAACTCTTTTCGTGGGTTCTCTGGTGTGCGTCGGCAGGTTGTTCAATTCTTCAATGACATATTTTCAAACTCCAATTTTTAACTCAGACGCGGTCTCTCAGCCAGTACCAATCACAGCAGAAACAGTAATCCATGATAGGTTGACGATAGCCGTTATTCTTTCGAAAGCCTATGTTTGATATTTGCCAGTTTTAAACGGCCCCATGATTTGGCACACATACAGGTGTACAAGTGCAGGTGTACAGGTGGTCATGGGCGGGGTGACTAGAATATGGGGCCCACATTATTCACCTGGGCAAGGGCCGATTCCTCCACGCTGGCATCCAACCCTTTTTGTCGCTTGGTAAGGATTCGGTATTGCAAACCCTGTTTATCAAAGAGATGGGTGGTACCGCCTTGTACCAGTTCCACGACAAATCCTTCCCCGGGAATGGTATAAATCCCGCCGAGAGTTGTTTCTTCAGTTAAATCTAGTTCCATGAAATCGGATTGCATTATAGAAACAATTGATAAACGGGATTGTCAGTTTCTTCGGTGTAATCATAACCCAGCTCTTTAAGAAACGCCCGAAACTGGCTGCGGCTACCCTGGGGAACCTGAATACCACAGAGTACCCGGCCGAAATCGGAGCCGTGATTGCGATAGTGAAACAGGCTAATGTTCCAGTTGGTACCGATTTGATCGAGAAAGCCGCTTAATGCGCCAATTCGTTCGGGAAACTGGAAACTGAAAAGCCGTTCATCCGAGATATTGGTTCTGCCCCCCACCATGTGCCGAGCATGCACTTTCGCGATTTCGTTATCCGTTAAATCCAGGGTCGCGAAACCTTTTTTTCCAGTCGCTTAATAAGGCCATCAATTTCGTCCTGATTTCGAACCATGACACCGACGAAAATATGGGCATCCGCGTCATTGGCATATCGATAGTTGAATTCGGATACGCTGCGATTACCAATGGCCTTACAAAAGCGGCGAAAGCTACCGGGCTTTTCGGGGATGGTAACTGCCAGAATGGCTTCCCGGCGTTCTCCTATTTCTGCTCGCTCGGAAATGTGTCGAAGTCGATCGAAATTTACATTGGCACCGGAGGCGATGGCAATCAGGTGTTCACCAGAAACTTTAGTCCCATTGGCTTCCTGATCCATAAGCCAACGTTTAATCCCGGCCACCCCTAATGCGCCGGATGGCTCCATTAACGTTCGGGTATCTTCACAAATGTCTTTCACCGCGGCACATATTTCGTCCGTAGAAACCCGTACCACTTCATCCACAAAATCACGACAGAGTCTAAAATTCTCTTTCCCCACCTGCTTAACGGCTACGCCATCAGCAAAGATACCAACCTGTTTCAATATCACTCTCTTGTTTGCTCTAAGAGACTGATACATGGCATCAGATTCAAAGGGCTCCACACCGATAACTTTGACCTGAGGCCTGATTTGTTTGACATAGGTCGCCAGACCAGAAATTAAACCACCGCCGCCAATAGGAACAAAAATTGCTGAAATAGGGCCAGGGTGCTGTTTGAGAATCTCGAGGCCGACGGTACCCTGTCCGGCGATAATTAATCGGTCATCGAAAGGTTTAATCAGGGTCTTATGCTGCTCCTGACTAATGATCTCAGCGTATGCATTTGCCTCGCTGAAGCTGTCACCAACCAATTCAACGGTAGCCCCCCAGCGTTTTACAGCTTCGATTTTCACCGAAGGAGTGGTTACCGGCATCACCACAATGGCATGACATCCCAGTTTTTTTGCACTTAGAGCGACACCTTGAGCATGGTTCCCCGCGGATGCCACTACCACGCCCCGTTTAATTTCCTCCGGGGATAGCGAGGACATTTTGTTGTGGGCCCCACGAATTTTGTAGCAAAAAATAGGCTGTTCGTCTTCCCTCTTTAGCCAAATATGGTTGCCGAGTCGGTCGGAGAGTATTCGGGTCTGGTGTAATCGGGTTTCCCTGGCAATCTCGTAGACGCGAGAGTTGAGAATGTCTCTAAGATAGTCTATCGGATAATCGGTGGGCATGCTGGCTTTGCATCAATGGAATCAACATCAAGAATTTGCGAATAGTTAGAAGCAATAATTTTTAGAGGCAATAATTCAGACCCAATAATCCAGAGCCAATGCAGTGGCTAAATCTCGACAGAATCTAACCATGCAATTGAATGCAAGGCTGGGAAATATGAGCCAAATCAATAATTGCAGTGATAAATGATCGTTACAGTGGAGTGCCGAGATACCATTCAGCGATATCGTCTTATATCACATAAGCCGATATTATCGAAGAACCCCAGAGTGAATAACAATAAATTCTCGTCGCAATTTCGTATTCATCAAAGCCTGCCCACGGTCTGGTTTGGTCTGGTCTGGTCTGCTTATGGGTTATGGATTGATATTGGTCCTGGGTATGTTGAAGGATTCGAGAAACTGATTTCGGGCTAGGGTTCAGATTCCATTTTGTGGTGATTCCTTTGGGTCAGTAATAGATCGGATTGAGATGAATTTATTTGATGCAAACTGTATATGCCCACAAATATGTGGGCATAAATTTGCTAGAATAGGATGAACGAAATTACAACGACATAGCACCAGTATTCAGATGGACTACGAAATCGCCCGAGCCAACATGATCGAACAGCAAATACGGCCCTGGAACGTATTGGCGATACAAACCCTAAATGCGCTTGGTGAGATACGAAGAGAAGACTTTGTACCCAAAGATTATCAGGAGCTTGCATTTGCGGACATTCAAATTCCATTGGCTAATGGCGAGGTCATGCTGGAGCCGAAATTAAGTGCAAGGATGTTGGAATCCCTGAGCCTGGAAAAGTCACACCGGGTGTTGGAAATCGGCACGGGAACTGGTTATCTTACTGCTTTGCTCGCCACGGTTAGTGGCCATGTGACCTCCGTGGAGATTGATCCACAACTCCATCAGCAGGCGAAGTTAAATCTGGCGATGGCGGGTATTGAAAATATTGAACTGGTTTTGGACGATTGTCATAATTTTTGCCACCAGGGTTACCAATATGATGCTGTTCTTATTAGTGGCTCCATGCCGGTAATACCTCCCTTTTTCCTCGATCAAATTCCAGAAGGTGCGTTACTGGTGGGTATCGAGGGAAATGATCCTGCGATGCAGGTAGTTCGATATACCAAATCATCTTCGCTCTCTCTGTCAAAAGTATCTCTTTTGGAAACCAGTGTTAGGCGTCTGCGTAATGTTGACGAAACACCCGAATTTCAATTTTAGAATTATGCCTAGATCTCTGACGATTTTACGTTTCGGTCTTTTTTCCACTGTTATCGCAGTTTCTGTAATCTTATTGGTTTCGCCGCTTTCTCGAAGCCATGCCAGCGATAGCGATCTACTCGCGATCTATCAGTTGGCTCTGGAGAATGACGCCGCTTATCAAATTGCGAAACTGACTCATGACTCGAACAGCGTTGATTTGCCCCTGGCGAAGACGGCGTTCAAACCGTCACTGTCGATATCCGGCGTCATGGGGAGAAATCGGAGCAATGATCGGCAGATTACCACCACTGAGCCGGGCAACCGTATTGGCATGGATTTGAATCTAAAGCTATACGACAGGAATGCCAAAATGGGTATCGAGCAAACCTCGTTGGAAGAGCAGGTTTCAGCATTAAAGCTTGCGGACGCTAAAAACGATTTGATGCTCCGGGTAGCGAATCGATATTTCAGCCTTTTGGCTTCTTTGGATGAGCGAAAAGTGGCAAGGGTCCAAAGCACAGCAATCCACCGACAAATGGATTTAGCAAATGAAAGGCTGGAAGTTGGGCTTGGGACACGATCTGATTTGTTTGATGCCAAAGCACGTTTCCAACAGGCCCAGGCTGATGAAATCCGTACTGAAAATCTGATCAACAATAATATTGCTATTCTCAAGGAGATGATAGGAGTAGATCCGGGAGAAATTATGCCACTAGCGGATAATGCGCCTCTGGAGCTGCCTTTTCCCAACGATGTAGACCAATGGATTGGGCAGGCATTAGAGAAGAATCTGGAAATTAAAATTCAGGCGTCCAATGTTGAGACGAGCAAAATCGAAATTACAAAAGCACTAACCACTAAAACACCGACTGTGGGGTTAAGAGCCAGTCACTTTTGGAGCGAGATTGGTTCCGCTGGGATCAGCAACGATACTAGTAGAACTGCGCTGGAGCTAAATTTTAGTGTTCCTATTTATAGTGGTGGCGCCATTGATCTTAAAACTGAAAAAGCCATGATTCAGCACAAGCTGTCGGAACAGTTGTTCGAACACACAAAACGACGGATTTCCACGGCAACCATTTCCGAATTCCTTGCGGTAAATAGCCGTTTAAATCAGGCGAATGCGTTATTGGAAGCCATCGTCGCGGGTGAAAATGCGTTAGCTGCCAAGGAAGAAGGATTTAGTGCCGGTTTGACCACGAACATTGACGTGCTTGATGCACAGCGGGATTTATCCCGATCTCGAAAAGACTACCTACAGGCGCGATATGACTATATTCTTTCTACGTTGAATCTGGAGAGGGTAACGGGTCAATTGGATGAAGACGATATCAGTCGGGTAAATAACTGGCTAAGGCTGTCCGGTTCTTCAGCAATGAAGATGAAAATCCAGCCAGCATTCGTTGATTCCATTCCGGAGCTGTTAATGGAATCCTATGCGATGAATATTATAAACACTGGGGCTGTCACGACCCCCCATCCAGGCTAATCTCAAACTCTTCCCCGTTTAGGCACTTACCCTTTCCAGAACGTTCTGGAAAACATGACCAATAGCGTGAATAGCTCCAAACGGCCCAGTAACATGGCAAACACCAGAATCCCTTTACCGAAGTCGTTGATACTGGCGTAGTTTGCAGCGACATCACCGAGTCCGGGGCCAAGGTTGTTTAAGCAGGCGGTGATGGCTGAGAATGCGGTAATCGGGTCTACACCGGCCGCCAAAAGCATGATGAGCAGAATCAAATAGCTCATGATATACAGAGACAGAAACCCCCAAACCGCATTGATGATATTGTCATTGACAGCTTTACGGCCGATTTTTATCGGGATCATGGCATTAGGGTGAACCAGTTTTTTGATTTCCCTCGCGCCCTGTTTATAAAGCAACATGGAGCGAATGACTTTCATGCCCCCTGCGGTCGATCCGGCACATCCGCCAACAGTGCTGAGCAAAATCAGCAGCACCGGCAGAAAGGTCGGCCACGTTGAAAAATCGGTAGTGGTAAAACCTGTGGTAGTGACAATGGAAACCACTTGGGTAATACCTTGAACGAAGGTTTCATGCACGGAGTCAAAAACGTCAAAATAGAGCAAAGTGAATATCGTGACGATGGCCATCGCCAATATAATCATTGAATAGGCTTTGGCTTCCGGGTCATCGAGGTAGGCCGCAATCCTTCGGGATCGAAAGGCAACAAAATGCAAACCGAAGTTCAGGCCGGCAAGAAACATAAATACAGTGGCAACCAGATTGACCTGTACGCTTTGAAAGTATCCCAGACTTGCATCATGGGTTGAAAACCCACCAATGGCCACGGTAGAAAATGCATGGCTCAATGCGTCAAATGGACTCATACCCGCAAAGTAATAAGCCAGCGCACAGATGATTGTCAGCCCAAGATAGATATACCAGAGTGCTTTTGCCGTTTCGGTAATTCGAGGTGTCAGTTTGTTATCTTTAACTGGGCCTGGGGTTTCTGCACGATATAATTGCATGCCCCCAATTCCAAGCATGGGCATAACTGCTACGGCCAGAACGATGATTCCCATACCGCCAAACCACTGGAGCTGTTGTCGGTAATACAAAATTGATGGTGCCAAATCATCGATGGAAACCAGAATAGTGGCACCGGTAGTGGTCAGCCCGGACATGGATTCGAAAATCGCATCAACGATGCTAATAACCGGATCTTCAAGTAATATCAATGGTAAGGATGCCATTAGCCCCAGTCCTAACCAAAAAAGGACAACCACAAAAAAACCGTCCCGGAATCGGAGTTCACCCTTGTACTTGCGGGTTGGATACCAGCAACAAGCGCCCAGCCCCAAAATGAGCAAAAAAGCGAGCATAAAAGTATGGGAGACACCGTCCTGGGTTATCAGGGAAACCGCGATGGGTGGGAGCATGCTTGTGCTGAATAAAATGAGAAGTACACCCAGTATTTTATAAATCGCAGGACTCTTCATGACAGAAAATATTGGCTACCCCAAAATACAGCTTAATAACATACGATGGATCGATTCCCTGGACTAGAAAAAGGTCGCTGATACCTGAAACATCTTTTCAACATCGTGGATTCGACGCTTATCGATGACAAAGATAATCACATGGTCACCGTCTTCGATCACAGTATCATCCTCAATGCTGACGAGTTCATCGTCTCTCATGATGGCGCCAATGGTGGCTCCTTCAGGCAATTTGATTTTAGCAAGAGGGCGCCCCACTATTCGGGAAGTCTTTGGATCACCATGGGCGACTGCCTCAATGGCTTCAGCAACGCCTCTTCGCAGGGAATGAGCGGCGACTACGTCACCCCGACGAACATGGGATAATAATGCGCTAACCGTGGTTAGCTTGGGAGAGATTGCAATATCAAGTACGCTGCTTTCAATCAGGTCAATATAGGATGATCTATTCACAATCGCCATTGCCCGCCTGGCGCCGAGTCGTTTGGCCAGCATGGATGAAAGAATATTTGCTTCGTCCTCATTGGTCAGTGAACAGAACAACTCCATGCTATCAATATTTTCCTGTCTCAGTAGCTCTTCGTCAGCCGCGTCGCCCTGTAATACCACGGTGTTTTCAAGTTGCTCGGAAACCATTTGCGCGCGATCCGGGTCTCTTTCAATGAGTTTGACCTGATAACCACTGGTTTCCAATGATTGGGCAAGTCGAAGTCCAATATTACCTGCACCGGCTAGCATGATTTTGTGACCTACTTCCTCTATGGCGCGAAGTTCGAGCATCACCTGCCTGATATCTTCCTGGGTAGCAATAAAAAAAACTTCATCATCGGGCTCGATAATTGTCTTTCCCGTGGGAATGATCGCGCTGTCTTGGCGATATATCGCCGCAACTCGGGTTTTGACTGAGGGCAGATGGTTCTTTAGCTCCCGTAGCTCATGGCCGACCAATGCACCGCCGTAGTAAGCCTTGAGTCCAACCAGTCGTATTTTTCCATTGGCAAAGTCGATAACTTGTAGTGCACCGGGATATTCGATTAGTTTACTGATCTGGTTAGTAACGATTTGTTCCGGACTAATAATGACGTCGATGGGAATGAACTGATTACAAAATAACTCAGGATGAGCCAGATAGTCGGCTGAGCGTACCCGGGCTATTTTGGTGGGCGTATTAAACAGAGAATGGGAGACCTGGCAGGCGATCATATTCACTTCATCCGAATTCGTGACAGCAAGTACCAAATCAGCATCTTCAATCCCGGCCTGTTGCAGTACTTTGGGGGAGGATGCCTCACCTCTTACGGTTTGGATGTCCATTCTGTCCCGGAGATTCGAGAGAATGTGCCGATTGTAATCAATCAACGTAATATCATTTTCCTCTCGGGAAAGAATTTCGGCAATAGAAGCACCGACCTGGCCCGCACCTAAAATGATAATTTTCATGATTGCGTATATAAGGGTTCAGGAAAGACTATGTCCAATTCCTCGTTTGGATCCGGCTGCTTTGTTTAATCGGCAAAAGTAGAAACCATCCCCAGGATGGATTCCCGGCAGCCGCTGTCTGCCAAATTGAGTTTCAATCCCGAAATGTTCGTCAAGGGATTCAATCTGCGCGTCATTATACTCCTTAATGAATTCACCGATCACCTCATCATTTTCCTGTTTTAGGACGGAGCAAGTGACATAAAGCAGGACACCCCCAGGCGTAAGCATTTCCCAGCCAGCGGTAATGATCTGTTTTTGCTTTTCCGCGAATTTAGCGAAATCTGTCGGTTCTCTCCGGTGTTTGATATCTGGGTGGCGACGAATAACTCCGCTGCCGGAACAGGGAATATCCAGCAGGACACTATCAAACATAACCCCGTCCCACCACTCGTCCATGTGGGTTACATCACCAGTGATAAGATTGGCTGTTAACTTCAGTCTTTCAAGATTTTGCTTTATTCCGGAAATACGTTTTTTAAAATCCACAGCGGTTACCGAGGCCAGGTCAGGTTGGGCTTCCAGAATAGCGCATGTTTTCCCTCCTGGAGCAGCACAGCCGTCCAAAATCCGCTGACCAGGCTTCAATGTCAAACCGGATATCGTCATTTGTGCCGATTCGTCCTGAACTGAAACTTCTCCTTCTAAAAATCCGGGAATATCCTCAACGGGCATGGGTTTGGTTAGGGTCAGCCCGGTGTCGCTGTTTTGGGTCAACTCAAAGCCAATCCCAAGGTCTTCAAGGCTTTTGGCGTATGAGATCCGATCATTGAGTCTCTGATTAACCCTCAATGTCATGGGAGGACGGGCGTTGGATGCCTTTAAAATGAGTTCATAATGTTCTGGCCACGACTGTTTGAACTGGTCGATGAAGAAGTCAGGAAAGCTTCTTTTGTGTGCCAGCTCCGTGGAATTGTTCATGGATGCTCCTCCTGACATCTTTGTCGTATCCATGGGTGTCCCAGAATGGGTCTTTCCAGAATGGCCAGAGTGGGGTTTTTTCCCATGTTTTTCTTCGATGAGCCGTTTGTGGTCTCTAAGATAGTTGCGCAGAACGCCATTAACCAGATTTTTGGCCCAGGCTTGATTGGTTTTTTTCAACGCATTGACACACTGATTTACCGCAGCGTGGTCCGGGGTACGCATGTAGTTAATCTGATAAAGCGCACCGATCAGCAGAAAATGGATTATGCGGTCCTTGGGTTTAACTGGTTTTTTTAAGAGCTGACGAAGAACAGCGTCAAAATGAAAATAGAAGCGGCAGCCGCCATAGCACAACTCCTGGAGCTGGGAGCGATTTTCTCCCACCTGGGGGAAATACCGATCAAGTCCGTCATCCAGTGATAGTTTATGATCAACCACTAGTCTTAGAACATTTGCCGCGGCAAGCTGAAGTTGCATTTATGATGTACTCACTGGATTGAATGACATTCCCGGCTCGATGGTAACTCCGTTTAACAGGGCCTCTGAAGACATGGGTTTCCCACCGGGTTTTTGCAGGATCGTCAAACTAAGCAATCCATCGCCGGTTAGTACTACAATGCCATTGCGATCCGCGCGAATGATGCTCCCGGGTTTAGGGGGATTGGCGAAGCTGGAGTTTTCGAATTCTGCTCCGGGCTCTATTCGGGCAGAATGGACTTTCATGGTGATACCCGAGAATTCGAGAGTTGTCGTCGGCCAGGGATTGAAAGCGCGAATCTTTCTTTCCAGCTCAATTGCGCTTTTGCGCCAATCCAGCGGAGATTCGTGTTTGTTAAGTTTGGCAGCATACACCGCCTTCCCATCATCCTGAACGACGGGCTTCAAACTTCCTGCCTCTATGAAAGGCAGATTCTGCTGGAGCAATTTACCACCCAGTATCGAAAGTTTGTCATGCAGCGATCCGCCGTTGTCACTATCCTCGATTTCTATTTCTGTTTTCGCAAGCATAGGACCCGTATCAAGCCCTGCTTCCATTTGCATCATGGTAACCCCCGCTTTGTTGTCACCATATTGAATAGCGCGCTGAATTGGGGCGGCGCCTCGCCATCGAGGTAATAAGGAAGCATGAATATTGACACAACCAAAAGTTGGAATATCCAGAACACGTTGAGGGAGAATGATGCCGTAAGCAGTAACGACCATTAGGTCTATGTGAAGGGATTGGAGATGTTCGACTTCTTCGAGCCGCTTGAAAGACAGTGGTTGAAAAACTTCGCTACCTTGGGACAAAGCCAGTTTTTTGATCGGACTTTGTTGCAGTTTTTTACCTCTTCCCGCGGGACGATCAGGCTGAGTATAAACGCCGACTACCTCAATGTCCGGGCTTGAGTAGAGGGCTTCGAGGCAGGGAATTGAGAAATCGGGCGTACCCGCAAAAACCACGCGCATAAGAAATATTTAAGGGGAAGAACTAGTTAATCTGATCCAGGGTTAAGATCAGGCAAACAAAATTGAAATTAAACCCGGATCAAAGCCAGACTTCTGGTATTGAAGCCTATGGTCAAACAGTCTCAGTTTCGGCTTGGCGAATGTCTTTTTTCAGTTTTTTCTTAACGCGATCCTGTTTCATCCTTGATAGATAGTCGACGAATACTTTTCCATCAAGATGATCAATCTCATGCTGAATACAAACCGATAACAGCCCCTCCGCCTCAAGTTCGAAAGAATTCCCGTCAATATCCATGGCTTGAATAAGTATTTTTTCCGCGCGTTCCACTGAGGCATAAATGCCTGGAACAGACAGACAACCTTCTTCAAACTCAATGGTACCCTCTATCACCTGGAAGGTTGGGTTAATAAAAATTCGTAAATCACTCCTGTCTTCGGACAGATCCATGACCACGACCCTAAGGGGAATATTCACCTGCACCGCTGCTAAACCAATTCCTGGTGCATCATACATGGTCTCCGTCATGTCGTTCACCAGCTTCCTCAGACTTTCATCGAAATGAATAACAGGCTCCGCCTTTTGACGTAGCCGCGTATCTGGATAGACTAATATATCGAGTAATGCCATTTCTAGTGATCAGTTTTGTTAGCTGAATTGTATTCTCAACAGAAAAAAACATCCACATACTAATAGCCCTCCACCCCATTCCAGGACACCCAAAAATTGTTTTTACTGAACAGAATTGTAAGTTATATTTACCCTATGGAATAAACCTCAAGACAGGAGTCTGATATGACCACAGCTAGAAGGCATTTAATTTGCCTTGAATCCACTCCCTATTATCACTGCACTTCACGTTGTGTAAGACGGGCGTTCCTATGTGGGAGTGACCGGTACAGCGGAAAGAGTTATGAACATCGGCGTGATTGGGTGGAATCACTTTTGTTAACACTGAGCAAAGCGTTCTGTATCGATATCGCAGCCTATGCAGTGATGTCGAATCACTATCATGTCATTTTGAAGGTGAACACGGAGCTGGCCTCGGCACTTACTGATAGTGAATTGATTGATCGTTGGTCTCTGATTTACAAGCCTAGTGAGATGGTCTGTCGATATCGGAGTGGTGCAGAAGTCTCGGATGCAGAGCAATTAATTATTGCGGCAATGCTAGAGAGATGGCGAGATACGTTGATAAATATTAGTCGGTTTATGGGGTATATGAACGAAAGAATTGCACGAAGGGCCAATAAGGAAGATGGGTGTAAGGGACGTTTTTGGGAGGGGCGCTTCCATAGTCAAGCATTACTGGATGATACTGCGCTTCTTCAATGTATGGCGTATGTTGATCTAAATCCGATTCGTGCTGGACTAGCAAATACGCCAGAAGATTCGAAATATACATCGGTAAAACGCCGAATTGACAAGCTTGCTCATCCTGAAAAAAATGATAATTTGCTTCCATTTATGACTTTTGAATCTCACACAATTGCATTGGAGAAAGCAGACTGTCAGTGGGAGACGAAGATTCCTATGAAGTTTTGTGACTATCTGGACTTATTGAATTGGACCGGCCGAGTACTAAAATCAATTGATCGGCAGGAGATTCTGGGAGAAGCACCTCCTATTTTAGGGCAAATGGGCTTTCTTTCTGGTGAATGGGTAAGTTTGGTAGAACCAAAGAATAACTGGAGGAGAAAGGCATTGGGGTCGGTTGAGAAAGTCAGAATGTATTGCGAATCAATTGGACAGAAATGGCTTTGCCAAACTCATAAAAACACCGTATCCCACATGCATACTTGAGGTCACAATGAGTTATTGAGTTTAACTGGTTTTTATCCACATTTGGGTACTGGACACCCAGTGATAATGTGACCCAGTTTATGCAATTGCCACGAATTACCGGTGTTGGTTAACGTGCTGTCTAGAAACATCGCTTCTAGTAGGAGCTGTGGATGTCCGGGGTTAGGTTTTTAGAGCTACGGATGTCAAACCTGTGGAAAGTTCGTATCCAGGGCGCAACCTAGCATTGTCTTTCCGGTTTTGGATGCACGTTTTTCAAGTGACTGTTAAGAAAACAATGTCCCGGATCAAGACTCTGGTGTCCCGAATAGCGCCTTTCAGTAAAATCGAGTTTATGGGTGTCCTAAAGTTAATACTAAAGTTAATAATATATGGGTGTCCTAAAGTTATTCGTCAAAGTTATTCGTCCTAAAGTTACCTAAAGTTATTGTTCTGAAGCCCCCCAAGGATCGACGATTGGGTATGTTGGTTTTCTTTAGAAAAAAACGGCTGCCTGGCTGAATCTGCGTCGAGCGTTATCCAGGTCTTGGGTATTGTCTACGCCGGGGCTAGGTATTTCGTTGGCATATGCGCAGGCAATGCGCTCTCCATGCCAAAGAACCCGAAGCTGTTCCAGTTTTTCAAGTTGCTCAAGGCTACATGGGCTGCGCGAGGAAAATTGTTGAATATAGCCGCTTCGATAGGCGTAGATGCCCAAATGTCGACGGACGATATCTACTGCATTATCTGCCATATCGGAGGAGGATTCACTGCGAACCCAGGGAATGGTTGCACGACTGAAGTAAAGTGCGTAGTCGTCTTTGTCAGTAACGACCTTGACGATGGATGGGTCTAATAATTGCTCATCGTTTTCAAGAGGTGCGCTAGCGGTTGCCATTGCGGCTTCGGGTTTGCTTTCCAATAATTCGGCAACCTGATTGATCAGTGATGGTGGCATGTCTGGCTCATCGCCCTGGACATTGACGATCAGGCAGTCATCATCAAGTCCTAGAATTGTCGTTGCTTCTGCGATCCGGTCTCCGCCAGATTGATGTTCAGTGGAAGTCATGACAACTTCACCTCCGAATTCCTTGACTGCTGTTTCAATGCGTACATCGTCAGTGGCAACAATCACCCATGAAGCAGCACTTTGTTGGGCCTGTTCCACAACGCGTTGGATCATGGGCTTTCCGGCGATGTCCATTAGTGGTTTGCCTGGCAATCGACCAGATTGATACCGCGCAGGAATAATGACATGAAAAGGAGGCATTTAGCGTAACCGTTGTTCGATGAAAGAAAAAAAATGGGTGTCTATGTTTGCTGATGCCGGGACTGCCCAGCAATTCTTGGACTTAATGAAAGACTTGCATTTTACGGCATCTTTTTCGGTCATCAAGATAGGGGAACTATCACCAAAGAGGAGATCCCGCTCGCTGAAATTATGATGGTCCTTAAAAGAATGGCGAGTGATCTTTAGGCCAAGTGCCGATAATTGGTTAAAAAAACGATCGGGGTTACCAATACCTGCTATTGCATGAATGGGTTGATCGCCAAACTCCCGCAGAAGTCTGATGTCCGAGCCATTAATCTGTCTAGCGGATTCCAGCAAGATTTCCATCGAGTGAATATTGCTGTGCTTAATGTCGGGCATTTTGCCATTGGTAATCACGACGTCTCCTCGGCTAATATTTTTTTTTGGTTCCCGTAATGGGCCAGAAGGCAGACACCATCCGTTACCAAAACCTCTTGTGCTGTCTACTACGACAATATCAATGTCTCGCTGGAGAGCAAAATGCTGAAATCCATCATCACTGATCAGGACATCGCAATGGTGCTGGTCGATCAGCATTTTCCCGCTTTCAACCCTGTTGGGCCCGACCATAATGGGAACCTGACAGTGCTGATAGATCAACAGCGCTTCGTCCCCCACATCCTTCACGGTAGTTTTGTGGTCGACCAGTCTAGGCCATACCCCGGATTTTGCTTTATATCCTCGGGTAATCACACCGGGATGTTTTCCTTTTTTTTGCAAATGTTTGGCTAAGGCGATCACGAGGGGTGTTTTACCCGTGCCGCCGACGGTCAAATTCCCGACCACGATAACCGGTACGGAGAGTTTTTCAGATTTAAGCCATCCGACTTGATACAGTGTCTGTCGAATATGCATTATCAGAGCATAAAACAGGGATATTGGGTAGAACACCGCATTTAGCCAGCCAGCCTTTTGCCAGCCTTGCTGAATCTTATCCAGCACAATACGGGCTCGACGTTGGAGGAAATATGTTGGTTAATCGGTCTGACATAGTGGCGGGTTGGGGTTTGGAGATGTTCAGCAGTCTGTTGGATCGAAAGGAGACCCAGTCATATCCAAAAGAGGTGAAACCAACTCAGGTAATTTGTTTATGTGCTTTGCGTTCGTCTCTTGGGGGAATTCCGAAAAATTCGCGATAGCACTTACTAAAGTGCGGTGTGGAGACGAAACCACTGGCAAAAGCAATTTCCACGATGGGCATACTGGTCTGCAACAATAGTTGCCGAGCGTGCATTAGCCGCAGACGCATGTAGTAACGTGTGGGTACACAGTGCAGATACTTTTGAAACAATCGCTCAAGCTGTCTCCTGGAAAGGCCAACGTGGGACGCGATCTCATCCAGACTAATTAGTTCTTCAATGTTAGCTTCCATGAATGCTACAGCCTCCGCCAGTTTTGGTTGGCTGGCTCCCAATTGGAGACGTAAAGGTAGTCGTTGTCTATCGTTACGACCTCTGATCCTCTCAACGAGAAACTCCTCGGCTATTTCTGTCGCCAAATCCCAGCCGTGCTTCTGGGCGATCAAATAGACCATCATATCCATGGCTGCGCTACCACCAGCGCAGGTATATCGATCCTTGTCAATCTCGAATAAATCCGGACTAATTACGAGTTCAGGGAAGCGCTCCCGTAGTCCAATCATGTTTTCCCAGTGAATAGTACAGCGGTGGTCTTTCAATAGACCGGCCTCAGCAAGCAGATACGTACCAGTGCAAATTGCCCCTAACGGTATCCGCTTACTGTTTTGCTCTCTTAGCCATGAGGTAATGGTGCGGCTGGTTTTAACTTCAATGTTAACGCCACCACAGACAAATACCCCATCCAGTTTTGGACTGGTTTTCATGGGAATAGATGCAACGGAAAGCTCGTTACTGGCTAGAACCTGCTCTTCAGTTTCGGAAAGAATCGTCCACTCGTAAAGCTTTTTACCCGACAGTCGGTTTGCCATTCGCATTTGATCGATGGCGGCAGTGAATGCCATCATGGAATACTCCGGTACCAGCAAAAAGCCGTATCGCGTCGTTTTAGGATCGAGTTGATTGGCTATCATGATGTCGGTTTGGGGTGAGTGTAAGTTTATGTAGTGATGATGTTAGTAAAGGTGATTATCGTATAGATAAGGTCTGTGGCGCAATCGGTTATACCAGGGTCGTCTGATGGGTAGCCCAAGTCGAGACATAACATCATACTCCATAGTTTATAGAGGTTACCGAATATATCAAAATGTCAGAAACGAATCGAAAACGGGGTGGGCGACGAGGACGTCAATCAAGTGAAGTTGCGGCTATTCCTGAAATTACCCCCTATATTACTCGTAAGATCCCAAACTATGAATTGCTCAACGAAGAGGGATTGAGTCTAATCGAGAAAAACGCTGAAACGATTCTGCAGGAGATCGGTATCGATTTTAGATATGAACCGGCGCTAAAACTGTTTAAAGAAGCCGGAGCGGATATAGATGGCGAACGAGTTCGATTTCCCGCCGGTCTATGCCGAAAGATAATCCAGGATTCAGCCCCTTCTGTCTTCGAACAAAAAGCGAGAAATCCTAAGCGTAATGTCATGATCGGTGGCAAAAATACGGTATTTGCCCCAGTTTATGGACCCCCATTTATACGCGATCTTGACAAGGGCCGTCGATATGCGCGAATCGAAGATTTTGATAATTTCGTCAAACTCACTTATATGCTCCCGTCTTTGCACCATTCCGGCGGAACCGTTTGTGAACCCACGGATCTTCCCGTCAACAAACGCCACTTTGACATGGTTTACAGCCATATCAAAAACAGCGACAAGCCGTTTATGGGGTCAGTAACCCATCCTGAGCGGGCTCAGGATACCGTTGAAATGTGTAAAATTCTTTTTGGAGAGGATTTCATCCAGCAGAATACCGTCGTTATCAACCTGATTAATGCTAATTCCCCCATGGTTTTTGATGAAACCATGCTGGGCGCTGCAGAAGTTTATGCCCGGAATAATCAAGCGAGTATTGTGTCGCCATTTATCTTGGCGGGAGCGATGTCTCCAGTAACTGCGGCAGGAACTATGGCGCAGATTCTGGCTGAAGCCATGGCAGGAATATCCTTTACCCAACTGGTCCGCGCCGGTTCTCCAGTAGTATTTGGTACTTTTGCAAGTTCCATTTCCATGCAATCCGGTGCCCCTACCTTCGGGACCCCGGAGCCTTCATTGGTATTAAACGGATGTGCTGCACTTGCGCGACGTTTGGGCGTGCCATTTCGCAGTGGTGGATCTTTGTGTGGATCAAAGGTGCCAGATGCACAAGCGGCCTATGAAAGTGCTAACACCATTTTGCCCACTGTCACAGCCGGGGTTAACTTTGTCCTCCACGCAGCGGGGTGGCTCGAAGGTGGACTGGCGTCCAGCTATGAAAAACTGATTATGGATGCTGATCAACTCGGCATGATGCAAGTCTTCGCTAATGGTGTTGATCTGTCGGAGAATGCCCAGGCACTCAGCGCGGTAAGGGAAGTGGGTCCAGGGGCTCATTATTTGGGCTGCGATCACACACAAAATAATTTTAAAACGGCTTTTTATCGCTCTAATATCGCCGACAATAATAGTTTTGAGCAATGGGAAATGGAAGGATCAATGGACGCTGTGCAGCGAGCGAACAAGATCTGGAAACAAATGCTGAATGAGTACCAGGCACCAGAGTTGGATCCTGCTACTGACGAAGCAATCCTTGCTTACATTCATCAGCGAAAATCCTCCTTCGCCGACTCAAATATTTAGTATTTCTCTATCCCCAATCTTTGTGATTAAAGGTTGGGGAATTAGAGATTGGAGAACCAAACGTCAGAAAATCCGTTGTTTCTTCCGGTATACGAGATAGCTGTTTACTAATACCTTGTTCCTTTTTTCTCTTCTGCTCCAGCATAAAGAATTTCCCTCTTTAGCAACGCGTCAGCTTTGCAACGATTGAAGTCTTCGGACGCCAGTCGTTGCAAGGGAGATGGGGCGATTGAAAAATGATTAAATCGATCTTCTCCACTCGCCAGGGCTACCAGTGAACGTGCCCCAGATTGTTGCTTCATCTCAGGCGTGATGTATCTAATCGCAGCACCAATACGGCGATAACTGGTTGTGTTTGGTCCGGACGCATGAAATAGATGCCCGTGGTGTAAGGAGGCCTGACCGGGCTTCAGCTCCACTGAAACGCTTTCATTTTCGTCAACATCTACCGCTATGGTCTGCCCTCTTGTTAATAAATTGTTCTCGTCGAAAGTATCAGAATGAGGAACCAGATTCTTCTGATGGCTGCCGGGAATAAATCGCATACAACCACTATCACTAGTCGAGTATGACAACGCTACCCAGGCGGTTAGCTCCTGCGCATCATCCAGTCCCCAGTACGTCAGGTCCTGATGCCAGGACACGACCTTGTCCGTGTTCGCCTCCTTGATGAATAGACCCGCACTCCAAACCAATAAATTCGGACCAAGAACTTGCGAAACAGCCGAAATAAGCTGGGGGTGGCGAATAAGTTTATCAAAAGAAGGAAGTACCCGGTCTGGATAGGATTTCAAGAGCGCGGATTTTTCCAGATCATCACGGACTGAATTTTCAGCTAATTCAAAATCCTGAGCGATGGTTGTGGCTTCCTGTGGGCTAATGACATCGACCGGAAAAAAGAAACCATCATTTTGGTAGGAGTTTTTCAAAGATGGGTCATTCATTTTAGATTTATCTTCAGAACAGGGACGAAATGGTACTGACATATCACTAACACTAAATGATATCCGATTTTCACCAAAAAACAGACATAGTGCGCAGAACTGGGTCCAAATTGTAATCCGTATTACGGGTCTCGTTCTGTGGGGATCCATAAGTGATTTATGGATGTCCTGAATCACTGCCCCCTGAATCACTAGCCCTCCCGTTCTGTGAGTAATTTGTGGGTGTCCTAAAATTGTTACCCCTCCCGTTCTGCGAGTAATTTATGGGTGTCCTAAAATTGTTATTTCAAATTGCTGTTTGTAGGATCTGATTTGCGGCCTGTTTTTTCCATCCTATAATGAGATTTACGAATAGCGTTGTTTTTCAAAATAATCTTTATTTTAGATAGTGACAAAGTATAGATTTGTTTTTTAAATCAATTAGTTATTTGTGATTAAGAATAGCTTCTTCAAAGAAATGATTGATTTTTTACTGCACTAAAACTGTGCAACTGGGAGTTTTTGATTCTTTTCGGCCATTTTGATCCGAAAAAACCAACCCCTGAGATCGATCCTGAGAAGACGAGCCGAATTGGACCTGGATTTATCGCTGGACGATATATTCAGCGACGAAAATACATAATACAGAGAGTTGTTTTTATGAAACTTATTACCGCCATTATTAAACCGTTCAAGCTTGATGATATCCGTACCGCTTTGTCGGACATCGGTGTTAATGGCATGACCGTCACCGAAGTAAAAGGGTTTGGTCGACAGAAGGGCCACACGGAGCTATATCGGGGTGCGGAGTACGTGGTGGACTTTCAGCCTAAAGTGAAAGTAGAAGTAGTGTTGAAAGATGAGGAGGTGGAACAGGCGTTGGATGCGATTATGGAGCATGCGCGAACAGGAAAAGTAGGGGACGGAAAAATATTTATCTATCCTATTGACCAGGTTGTTCGTATTCGAACGGGAGAACTCAATGAAGATGCGATTTGAGTTTCGTGGATAGTTTTATGCGATCTCCTTCTTTTCGATCAATTTGAAATTTCATCTGTCTTTTTTACCCTATCTTTTTAACTCCATATTCTTTATTCGTAAAATGAAGTACCTAATTAGTTTATTGCTGGTTTTATTTTGTACACCTGTTCTTACTGACGCTATGGATAGCGGAGACACAGCCTGGATTATGACCTCCACGGCACTGGTATTGTTTATGACTCTACCCGGTCTGGCACTATTTTATGGAGGCCTTGTACGTTCGCGAAACGTCTTGTCTATTCTCATGCAATGCTTCTGTATTGCAGCTATCGCGTCCATCGTCTGGCTGATTTGCGGTTATTCCCTCGCTTTTGGTGAGGGCAATGCGTTCATTGGTGATTTCTCCAATATCATGTTTAAAGACATTTCCCGGGACTCCTTATCCGGAACCATCCCGGAATCACTGTTCGCCCTGTTTCAGATGACGTTTGCCGTCATTACCCCCGCTCTAGTGATCGGTGGTTTTGCCGAAAGAATCAAATTTTCCGCGGTGTTGATGTTTACCGTATTGTGGTTGTTCATTGTCTATATTCCTATTACCCATTGGGTCTGGGGCGGAGGTTGGCTGGGAGCAATGGGCTTGCTCGATTTCGCCGGAGGTACGGTGGTGCACATTACCGCAGGTGTCGCCGCACTGGTTGCCGCAATTATGATTGGTCCTAGGGGCGGCTTTTCCCGGGTTGCCATGCCTCCGCATAATATGACGCTTACCGTGACTGGTGCTGGAATGTTATGGGTAGGTTGGTTCGGTTTTAATGGGGCAGTGCTTTGGCCGCTAATGGTGATGGGGCCATGGCGATGCTTGTTACCCACATCTCCGCTTCCGCTGGAGTGCTGGTTTGGGTGATATGTGAATGGAAACGCTATGGTAAACCTACCATGTTGGGTGCGGTTACTGGAATGGTCGCCGGACTCGGTACGATTACGCCGGCATCCGGTTTCGTTGGACCCGGGGGGCCTTAGTCATTGGGATACTGGCCGGCATTATCTGCTTCAATGCAACCATGATGATTAAGAATGTATTCAAAA
>JAALKB010000058.1 GCA_011088265.1 Gammaproteobacteria bacterium | reverse complement strand
GAAGAATTCCGGTATAGGAGACTTCCACGGTTTGTGCGGTATCCGTTAACGCAAATCGGACATCAAGGTTCGTGTCGGAATCATTCCGTTTGACACTGCCGTCGACGACCATACCTCCTATTTTGAACTTTGCATTCTCTGGTACTTCTCCAGCAAGAATCTGGCTGGGGCTGAAAAATAGATTAATGTTCTGATTTAGTGCCGTTAAGGCAAGCCCCACAGCCAGGCCTACGCCCGCGACTAAAAGCCCCACCAGTATCAGTCGTTGTTTACGTTTAGGCGTCATTATTATCGTTTCGCTCGGTATAGCCGTTATTGATTTTATTAGAGTTCCCTCTTTGGGCGCTCCTGTTAGCAGCGTTTATTTGCTCAATCAAATGTTTTCTTTTGAAAATCGGTGAAAAGTAATTATAGGCAAATACCACTAATACCGTGGCATAACTGCTCCAAATGTAAAACCCATGCCCACCCATATGGAAGAAATCACTCATAATATTTCACTCACCCACTTTGTTCGCCTTTCCTGATCGATGAGCTCACATCGTACCCGATTGAAGAGGGTTGTAATGTAATAAAAATTGAATGCTGCAAACATGATCAATAGGGGAATTAGCATTTGCATATCAATAGTGGGTCGGCCAAGCTTGGTGACGGTGGAGCCCTGGTGGAGAGTATTCCACCATTCAACAGAGTAATGGATGATCGGAAGATTAATGAGACCGACAAGAGCCAGCACTGCAGCAGCCTGGTTAGCAGACTTCTGATCTTCAATAGCATTGACCAGAGCAATATAACCAAAATAAAGAAATAGTAAAACTAACTCAGAAGTGAGTCTTGCATCCCAGACCCAATAAGTCCCCCAGGTTGGTTTCCCCCAGAGTGAGCCGGTAACCAACGCACAAAAGGTGAAGGCTGCTCCGAGAGGCGCGCTAGCCCTGGCGACAATATGTCCAAGTTTCATACGCCAAACCAGCCCTGTCCCCGCAGCTAACGCCATGACCACATAAGTAAACATTGACATCCAGGCAGATGGAACGTGAATGAATATGATGCGATAACTATTTCCCATTTGATAATCAGGGGGAGCGACAACCAGTCCCATGTATAACCCAACAGCAAAAAGAATAAGGGTCACAATCCCGCACCGACGTCCCCAACGTTCGGCAAATCGGTAAAAATACGCAGGAGAGCCAAAACGATGGAACCAGACCCAGGAGCGATCGGTAGATTTTTTTTCAGACGACATCAATTAGTACAAGAATGCGGTGAATGGTATTTGGTTACTGTTTTGCAATCCGGTTTTCATAAAAATTAGCTGCCGGTAAATGATAGTTCACCGGGTTATAGATCGAGAAATTAGATCGCTGATAAGAAATGTCAATCGACACTGACACTATTCGATAGTTTACTGGGTTTACCGGAGCTCTTTTCCTGCTCGTTTTCTTACGTCGTTTTTCTCTGAGCGTTCTTCTTTAGTTCTTGTTTTCTGGGCCTTGTTTTCTGGGCTTTGTGTTCTGGATCTTGTTCTCTGTATTTTGTTCTTTGGCTCTTTTTCTTTGGCCTTTTTTATTCGTATCTTCTCTTCCTATTTAGGATTTTCATCCAGGTGGTTTCTGTGATCATTCAGGATCGCCATTCAACACCATCGTTCAATACCACCGTCCAACATGGCGAATCGACATGGAGAATGATTTATGAATCCATCGAATTTAAGTGGGGAATTTTACTCGATAACTCGAGTGTACCAAAGCACAAGATAATGATTTATTCCCCCATAGTGGTATATTAAGTGGGTTTCGGAGCCGACCGACCCAGGCGTTGAGCACGGTCATCAATTGTTGTTGAGAATCCTGTTTATTGCTGCACATTATTACGTCACTATTGTGTCGTCGCTTCTGGCCGCAGTCCGGGATAACGCGCAAGATAATCGAAGCTAACGAAGGGTGGTTATATCTGCTAGTTAGTGAGTCGTTTGCTGAATTAGTTCAAACTAATTTTAAGGGATGTTGCTATGGTCAAGGGAGCGAGGGATAAAGAAAAAACAAGCATGGCGGCGAGTAGGTATAGTTGACCAGAAAATGGGAGTTGCATTGATGCGGCTTCGACGGCGCTGGCGCCGAAAATCAGAATTGGTATAAATAATGGCATTACCAGCAAGGTTAACAGTATTCCGTTGCGTCGAATGCCAACAGTTAATGCTACTCCGATTCCACCGATAAGGCTCATGGTTGGTGTACCCAGGGCAAGGCTAGCTAACAATGCAACGTATGCACTGTCAGATAAATTTAGCATGACTCCAAGCAATGGAGCGATAATGATAAGGGGCAGCCCTGTTACCAGCCAATGTCCGATTACCTTGGCTAGAACAAGCACGCTAATAGGATGTGGACTTAATAAGAGTTGTTCTAGTGTACCGTCATCGTAATCAGCGCGGAAAAGGTTATCCAGCGCGAGCATGGTGGATAGTAGAGCAGCGACCCAGATAATCCCGGAGCCGATTGTTTGGAGGAAAACGGGATCGGGATTGATCGCAAGTGGAAAAAGACTCACTGCAATAAGAAAAAATATGACCGGGTGCATTAATTCACCCAAATGGCGATAGGAGACCATTAAATCACGTTTTAAAAGCGCAACAAACGCGGATAGTAAACCAGTGTTGGGTTTTCGTTGATTATCCATTAGCTCTGGAATCGATTGGCTTTAAATTGGACTCTGTACCGCATACCTGTCTAACGAAAGCTGCTCGTAGTTTACGCTTTCAAGTTTGAAATCATGGTGGCTGGTAAATACCATCATGCCGCCATTTTGTACGTGTTCTGTCACAATGGATTCGAATATTTGCAAGCCAGTCTGATCAAGGGCAGTACCGGGTTCGTCGAGAATCCACAATGTTGTTCCACTCAAAATGATACGGGCGAGGGCGATCCGTTGCCTTTGCCCCGCTGAGAGCGCGAAGCAAGGCAGCATGGAAACGTGATCGATTTCCAATTTTTCCAGGACTTCCTGAATAGTGAAACTGCTATTGTGATTTTGCATTCTGATAGAAAATTCAAGATTCTCTATTGCGTTTAAGTCACTTTTTAACCCTGTTTCATGCCCCTGGTAGCTAATGTTTTCAAGGTATTGGGTACGGTTGGAAGATATTGGCAGTCCATTCCAATAGACTGAGCCCTGTTCGGGCTGTCTTAATCCAGATAAAATACGTAACAGTGACGTCTTACCGCTGCCGTTAGTTCCCCGGATATGTAATGCAGTGGAGGATTGAATAGCGAAAGATAACGACTGAAATAGCACCCGATAGCCCCGCATACACTCAAGGTTGTCAACCTCCACAACGGCTTGCTTTTCAGCATCTGCTTTTGTGTGAGTGTTTCGATGGGTTTGACTGGAGCTCTTGTGAGACGAAATGGACAAAGAGGAATTGATATCTTGCGCTAAAATGGACTTCGAAGTGTAGAGTGATATACCATTTCACTCAAGCAATCAGTGTGAAATTAGGCATACATCCACCGTTTATGTATAGAAATACCCACCCAAAGAATCATAGTCAGAGCTGCATGATGGATCGCATGGGGGGGCCTATTAAGGACAGCTTCGAGACCAATTTCGAGACGAGCTTCGAGAATGGCGTCAGAAGTCAGGGTACGTAGGTTTGATCATTCACGTGGACATGGATGCATTCTACGCTTCAGTTGAAGAGCGTGAAGATCCGATGCTAAAGGGAAAGCCGCTAATTGTAGGTGGTCAACCAGGAGCGAGGGGGGTCGTGTCCGCTGCCAATTATGCCGCAAGGGAATTTGGTGTGTTTAGTGCGATGCCAACCAGTCTGGCAATTAGAAAATGCCCTAATTTGAAGATTATCCCTCCCAGAGGAGCCTATTACGCCAAAATCTCGAAGCAGATCCATCAGATATTTAGTCGTTTCACCCCTATCATTGAACCGCTTTCTCTGGATGAGGCGTTTTTAGACCCGGGCGGAAGTGAAATGTTGCATGGCGATGCCATGGTTATCGGCAGGAAAATTAAAGATGATATTAAAAATGAACTTGATCTGATTGCGTCGGTTGGAATTGCGCCTAATAAGTTTCTTGCAAAACTCGCGAGTGATTATGACAAGCCAGATGGGTTCACCGTGGTTAGGGAAAAGGATGTTGGGCAATTTCTGGATCCTATGTCAGTAGATCAGCTGTGGGGGATAGGTAAGGCAACAAAGAAAAAATTGATGCGATATCAAATAAATACCGTGGCGGATTTACGATCTCAATCGCCGGATGTTCTTGAAGTGTTGTTAGGGCAATCTGGAGAGAAAGTATGGCAACTCGCCCATGGGATTGATACCCGGGTCGTGGTCACGGATTCCGAGGCAAAGTCTATTTCCAAAGAACATACTTTCGAACAGGATATTCGTAATTTTAACCAGCTTGAGTCGACACTAATGGGATTAACTGAAGGAGTAGTCTTTCGATTGCGCCAGGCAGAGTTAAAAGGCCGGACTATTTCAATCAAGGTTCGCTTCGGTGACTTCAAAACCATTACCCGTTCCCAGACTCTGCCAACGCCAACGGATATTACTAGCGAAGTCTGGGCTATTTCCCAGGGGCTACTCCAATCGGCATTAGCTAATGGAAAATTCGCCATCCGACTAATTGGTGTCGGTGTATCCGGGTTTTCAGGTGATCATTCCCCCATGCAAACGGATCTTTTCGAGCAAAAGAGCGCAGATAAACAGAAGCAAAGTAAACTTGACAAACTCAGTGATCAAATCCAAAGACGATATGGTTCAGGGACGCTAAAAAGAGGGAAATCACTATAGATAGCACAAAATAGCACAAAAGGTAGTACAGGGGCGCGGATGATGAATTCGAGTGTTTATTTTGTTTTAGAGCAAGATCAGGTAGAGCAAAATCGGGTAGAAAGAAGCCAGTCAGCCGATTAGCTAATCAGCGTCAGTTCTTTCGTGTCATGCTATTCACCCTGATAGATCATTCTAATAGATCGTCGCTTAAGCAGAGATTATCAATTAACCTAACCCCACCCAGGTGGGCAGCAATTAGCGCCTGAGCCTGCTTAAGTGGATAGTCAGGGCTATTTTCAGTCCATCCGTTGGGGTCCCGAACTGCGGCGTACTCAACTTTGAGGTCAGGGTGTTGTAGTGTATCCAGCATTATATCTTCGAGTTTTTCGGCAACACGAATGCCTTGCTGCCAAGCGGATTTTGCCTTACCTAGCGCTTTATAAATTAGAGCTGCAGTACAAGAATGGGCATCACCCAGTTTGGTGTTTCTAGAGGACATTGCAAGGCCAGAGGGCTCTCTCACTGTGGGACAAACAATCACTTCTACGTTAGTGCCTGTTTGTTGCATTTTTTCTGCGAGGTTTTTCACCACTAGAGTTTGCTGAAAGTCTTTTTCACCAAAATAGGCTCGACAGTCGCCGACCGTGGTGAACAGTCTTTCCACAATCTGATAGACCCCTTGAAGGTGCCCCGGTCGATAGTTACCTTCCAATCCCTTTGCGGCGGGGCCTGGGTCGCATGAATCAATTTGGTGGATATCTTCGACTTCGGGGAAAAACTCGCCAAGTGTTCCAGTATATACCATGTGACAACCCGCGCTTTCGAGCAATCTGATATCGTTATCCAGGTTACTGGGGTAACCGATGAGGTCATCCGGATCATTAAACTGCAGAGGATTGACAAAAATGCTAACGCAACATACATCATTTTCCCTTTGGGCTTGTTCTATCAGAGACAAATGCCCCGGATGAAGTGCTCCCATGGTGGGGACGTATCCGATGGATTTTTGTAACAAGCGCTGTTCATTGCACCATTGTGAGGCGCTTAAAGGGGCTGGAAGATGAAGAGTCATGAGTCAAAATAGATCCAGGTTTATGGATGTGGGTGAAGACGCGATTGGCGATATCGATGGAAACATGAACCAGGATGAAAACATGGGTAAATAGGGTAATTCTCAATTACCCGTATCACTGGCCTCATTATTATTGCGATGTTTCCTGATTTCAGTGGGATCAATCGAGGCGGGATCGGAAACTTCCTTATTCTTTTTTAATCCCAGATCGGCGAATTTTCTCGCAATTGGCATGACACTACGACGATAGGAACCCACACTTTGGTTATAACTGTCCATCATTTTATGAAGGTGATCACCTAATGAGGATAGATGTTCACTAAAAGTGGCGAGTCGCTGATGGTATTCCTGGGCAAGGTCACGTATCTCCAGTGCATGGCTATTAAGCTGCTCCTGCTTCCAGCCATAGGCGATGGTGCGAAGCAATGCGACCAGGCTAGTGGGGGTAGAGAGCACAATATTAAGTTGTAAGGCATAGTCCAATAGTTCTGGATCTTTTTCCAGTGCACCGCCGAGAAACTGGTCTCCCGGTATGAAGAGAATGACAAAGTCCGGCGATTCAGAAAATTGGTGCCAGTATTTTTTAGCCGAAAGCTCCTTGATCCGGTTTTTCAGTTGGTTGGCGTGTTGGGTCAGGAATTGTTGGCGATCTGTGTCACTGGATGCATTCACGGAGGCGAGATAGGCGTCTAATGGAGTTTTCACGTCAATCACAATTTGCCTTTTTCCAGGAAGCCGAATAATCATGTCAGGTCGAATGACACCATCTGTTGTATGGATTGTGTTCTGCTCTATAAAATCGCAGTGAGCTGTCATGCCAGCGAGCTCTACTAACCGACGTAAGCTAATTTCTCCCCATCTTCCTCGTACTTCCGGTCGGCTTAACGCTTTAACAAGATTACGGGCTTCCTGTTCAAGAACATTCTGGCTAGCGGACATGTGTTTGATCTGAGTGCTCAATTCTCCATGAGCTCGTCTTCGGTCACGATCAAAAAGTTGAAACTGTTGTTCTGCCCGGGTTAGAGAGTCCCTCAATGGAGAAACAATATTCTCTACAGCCTGTTCACGAAGCTTGAGATTGTGTTCAGCTTTTAAATTGAAGTTCTGTAATGTCTGATTGGCAAGGTCAAGAAATTGTTGGTTATTATTCCTAAGAGCTGCGCTGGATAAGGCAGCGAAACTATCGGTCATTGACTCAATGTTTTTCTGGTTTCTGTGGTCATTGTGTTTCGATTCATAATCCACTATTACTTCCAATTTAGCGATCTGACGGAGATAGGTCGTTCGGGCGATAAGCCATCCAAATAGGGAAAAAAGCAGTGCAACAATGAACAATAATCCGAACAGGGCCCGGTTTCGCTCCAATTGAATGAACAGCTCGCTAACTAATCCATCCATGGGCTTCATTTGGGTGTGCAATTAATCCATCTGCCCCCCACTCTCCAGGATCATCGCCGCTCAGGATATAACCATAGGTAGCGGCCAGAGTCAGCATTCCAGCGCTGTTGCCCGCTTCGATGTCCCGCCTGTCATCGCCAATATAAATGCAATTTTCCGGCTTTCTGTTCAGCAATTGACAGGCATGGAATAGTGGAAGGGGACTGGGTTTTTTTTGAGGTAAAGTGTCTCCACTAACAATGCAATTGGTGCGGGAAACGATACCAAGTTCGGTGAGCAGAGGCAGGGTTAAAAAGCCCGGCTTATTGGTTACGATTCCCCAGGGCAGGTTTTTACCTTCGATATAATTCAGTAGTCGTTCTATGCCATCAAAATATCGGGTATGGACCACAAGATTATTTTCATACTGATCGAGCAACTCCTGCCAGAGCGGTTGAGATTCAGGACTATGCGGCTTGCAGCCGAAACCAACACAGACCAGAGCCATGGCACCTCGGGAGACATAGGTGCGTAGTAAATTCATGGGGAGCGTTGGTTTATTTCGACATTCCAGCATGACATTCAGTGCACCAGCCAGGTCTTCAGCAGTATCGAGCAATGTTCCATCAAGGTCGAACAATACCGCTTCAAGGTTTTCTGGCATGATGGTTTTTTTATTGGTTGGTGCTGATTCCATGGGGTTTCGGAATAACGGTATTCCCTTAGAGTTTCAATGTGTGCATCAAGTAGTTGACGTCAACCCCATCCCCCGATCGGTAAACCTGAGTCAGAGGGTTATAGTGCATTCCCGTCATGGCATCGAGACTAAGTTCTGACTCTTCGCACCAGTTCCCAAGCTCGCTCGGTTTGATGAATTTTTCGTATTGGTGAGTACCCTTGGGGAGTAGGTTAAGAATATATTCTGCACCAATGACAGCCAGCAGGAATGATTTGGGGTTTCGGTTGATAGTGGAAAAATAGACACTCCCACCAGGCTTGACCAATTTGCTGCAAGCATCCACGACACTGGAAGGATCTGGCACATGCTCGAGCATTTCAAGGCAGGTCACAATATCCCATTGATCTTTTTCATCTCCGGATAGTTCCTGGACCAGTGCTTCTGCTGTAATTTTTCGATAGGTAACGTCTACTTCGCTCTCAAGGGCATGGAGTCTTGCGACACTCAAGGGAGCTTCACCCATATCAATGCCTGTCACAATTGCTCCTTGCTGGGCCATGGATTCACTGAGTATTCCTCCACCACAACCCACATCCAAAACCCGTTTTCCATTCAATGGCGAATGCTCATTGATGTAATTCAACCTCATGGGATTAATCTGATGCAGTGGTTTAAACTCGCTTTCCTTATCCCACCATCTGGAGGCAAGTTCGCTAAATTTATTTATCTCAGAAGGGTCAACATTAGCCTGGGAGTTGGGATGGGCATTGCTCTTGCTCTCAGTATTGGGCCGAGTGTTGGACTGGGTATTGGAATCAGTATTCATGATTAGGGCTATCGCTGGCTCATCTTGCCACGGGTTGATATTTTACTATTCAATGCCCAGGATAGGGATCAAAATATCCCGATATGAACATACTTTGCTGCTAAACTTTAGGCAAATGGGTGTCATCGCGCTATTTTAATCAGCACTGTTTTTATCAGACTGTCTTTATCGATTGTCTTTATCAAATTGTCTATCTGACGATCAACTCGGAGAATTGAATTATGTTACCAATGGGAACCATCGTCACAGTATGTATGTTCGCAGGTTTGATCATGGCTGCAGATTTACCAGTATTGAGAAATCTCCCCAGGGGGGTCGCCAGGGTCATCGCCGTCATTGTACTAATGGCAGGGCTTTGGAATAGCCTTTGGTATGGGCTTCAACATTTGTCCGAGTTTTGGGGGTTTGCTGCACTAATTTCCGGGGTTCTAATGTGTATAACCGCGTTGTACATATTAACTGATAATGGGTTAACTAGTTTGCTGCAAAAATTCAAACCGATTATCCTGATTATTCTCGCCTGTTATGCCGTGATGTACGCGATTACGATTATCCGTTTGTGATGCCTGAAAAAGTTCAGGTACTGTTCCTGTTCTGTATTAGTAGTCTGTATTCAACCACGTTAGCAGTGTTCTACTGAGTTTTTATGTGAATTTTGATGAAACTTTTACTAGGTCTCTGTTTTAGTATGCCTAAACAAAACTGACTGACATGCACGAGTCCTGTATCCCCAATCAGCGGTAGTCGATGTCATCTTGAGATAAACTTCAGATTCGATAGACTATTTGCTGTAGCCTACCTGTTATGGTCTGTTATTGTGGTCTGTTGTCATAGTCTATTTGTTATAGTCTATTGCTGTGGCGCCTGTTGCCGTGATTTATTGTTTAATTCTTATTGTTTAATTCTTCTGCCGAGCTCTCTAGCCGTTGCTAATGTTTTATCTTCATCCACAGTCGTGAGTTCTTTATTATCAAGAATCCGCTTTCCAGCGACCCAGACATCGCTAACCTGATCTCTCGTTGCGCTGTACGCAATCTGACTTACCGGATGATAAACCGGTTGTGTTGCACAATCAGAGAGATCAATAGCGGTTAAATCTGCTATCTTCCCGACCTCAATGGAGCCGACAAGATGGTCTATTCCCAATGCCCTGGCACCGGACAGGGTTGCTGCCTCCAAAGATTGATGTGCATTAAACGCAGAGGGGTCTTCGCTAAACCCTTTGGATAATAGTGAAGCAGTGCGTAATTCCCCCAACATGTCCAGGTCGTTGTTGCTTGATGCGCCGTCTGTGCCGATGGCGATATTTACTCCCGCATCCATTAATTTTGCAGTGGGGCAAAAACCACTTGCAAGTTTAAGATTGGATTCTGGACAGTGAACCACATTGACCCCTCGTTCTGCTACAACCTCGATCTCTCCTGGCAGCAGCTGGGTCATGTGGACTGCAATCAGACTGGAATTTAATAAACCTAATCCATTTAAACGCTCAATGGGACGCATGCCGTAACGGACCACAGATTCGTCCACTTCGTGAGCAGTTTCATGCAGATGAATGTGTACGGGGCACTCCAGTTCCCCAGATAATGTGGCAATCCGTTCCAGTGGCTCGTCAGAAACAGTATAGGGAGCATGGGGTGCAAAGGCGGTGGTAATCAGGGACGAATGACGCATGGCGTCACGTACCGCTAAACCCTTACTAATGTATTCATCGGAATTTTGCGCCCACACCGTGGGGAAATCGATGACAATCATTCCTACGGTGGCTCGCATGCTAGCTGCTTCCGCGCGCCGGGCTACAATATCCGGAAAAAAATACATGTCATTGAAACACGTGGTTCCCCCGCGAATCATTTCTGCGATGGCAAGGTCGCTACCCACCTGCATGAATTCCTCACCGACCCATTTTTGTTCAGCTGGCCAAATGTAGTTGGTCAGCCAGTCCATTAGCGGGAGATCATCGGCAAACCCTCTCAGTAGCGTCATTGCCCCATGGGTGTGCGCATTGACAAGCCCTGGAATTAACGCATGTTCCGGGAGCTGAATAACTTCCCTGGCGTCATAGGTTGACTGGATATTGTTAACGTTGTCAATCGCGACGATTTGGTCTTCATTGATGGCGATCCCATGCTCCTCAAGTACGGACTGATCGCCGTCCACTGGAATAAGCCATTTAGGATAGATAATTTTATCGATGGTTCGCATGGAAAAGGCCTTGTAGCAATCGGGAGTTGGGAATCGGAAGTCGGGAATCGGTGATAGTTTATGGAAAACTATGGCTGACTGCTGTTTTTACCAATAAACTCTTTCAGCTCAGCAAGAACACGGTCAGGTTGCTCAGACATTAAGGCATGCCCACATTTTGGAATCATGGTGATTTCGGCAAGATCATTCTTTTGGGAATGAATAACCGCGAGTTTGGCTGGAGCCATCTTATCTAACTGCCCGCTAATAAACAGTGTTGGACAGGTGATTTTCTCCAAAGCCTGCTCACCAGTTACATAGTTATTACAGGCGTTTAAATCGGTAAAAACAGCGCCTTCCGGGCTGTTTTTCATCATGCTCATTTGCATTCCAGGGGACCAGAAGCCGGGATTGGGCTCTCCGCCGATTTTTGAAGCATGGCTCCACTGTGTCATCATGGAGTAGGCCTTCACTGGATCATTTTTCGCTGCATCAAGTAGTGGAGGGGCGACGTTCATAGGATAACTAAATCCCACCAGGGAAAGTGACCTCAGGGGGGCACCCTGATTGGCATTATCGTTATAGTGCGATGCGGCCTGTAGTGCAATTAATGCTCCCATGCTGTGTCCCGCCAAATGCAGGGCTTTACCAACACTCGTGGACATAATCTCGCCTAACCAGTCTCCCATGTCCTCAATAGTGGGTAATAACTTTCCCCTACTCAGGTTGTGTCCTGGAAGATTTATTGCAAGAATGTTGTAGCCATGGTAGGCAAAGTAGCGGCTTTGTAGAGCCCAAACCGTGTGATCCATGGCGGTACCATGGACAAAAACCACGGTTTCCAGATCCGGATTGGGTTCGTGGCTGGCGGTATAAGCATAATACTCAATGCCATCAAGGATTATCTTCATACTTGGGGCCCTCTATTTTTTTGCTATTTATTGGCTATTTATTAGCTATTTATCTAATTGCGCGCTTTCCTGGATTGATGAATGCCCCTAGATAGGTCTTCTAGTAGGTCATCAATGTCTTCGATGCCAACTGACATCCTGATTGTGCCTTCGTTAATGCCCGCAGCAATTAAATCGTCTTTACTCATCCGGTAATGAGTGGTGCTTGCAGGATGAATTACCAGAGACTTGGCGTCGCCAACGTTTGCAAGATGGGAAAAAATTTCCAAAGATTCGGTAAATTTTCGACCTGCCTCACGTCCTCCCTTCAAGGTGAAACTAAATACTGCACCGACGCCTTTGGGGAGTAGCTTTTGTGCAATATGATAGTCTGGGTGTTCTGGTAGCTCTGGAAAGCTAATGCCTTCTATCGCATCGGATTGTTGAAGAAATTCGACCACTTTCCGAGTGTTTATAACGTGGCGACCCATTCTCATCGACAGCGTCTCCATACCTTGAATAATATAAAATGCTGTGGTTGGACTCATACAGGCACCGAAATCCCGAAGGCCCTCTCTGCGCGCCCGTAATAGGAATGCCGCCTGGGAAGATTCCTCGTCGAAGGACATGTTGTGGAACCCTTTATAAGGTTCAGAAAGATTTTCAAACTTACCGCTTTGTTCCCAGCTAAACTGACCTCGATCCACCAGAACACCGCCAATGACGGTACCGTGACCGCATAGGAATTTAGTGGCTGAATGCATTACGATGTCTGCACCGTGATCAAAAGGGTTAATCAGATAAGGCGTGGTAAACGTGGAATCAATCATCAGTGGAATGTGATGTTCATGAGCCACTTCTGCCACCAGTGGCAGGTTCATAACATCGTTACCTGGGTTTCCCACCACTTCACCAAAAATTAATCGGGTATTGGGTCGAATTGCATTTCGAATGCCGTCGATATCCCGAGGAGAAACGAAAGTCGTTTCAATACCAAAACGGGGAAGGGTGTATTGAAGGATATTATGTGAGCCACCGTAAATCGCGCTAGAGGCGACAATATGAGAACCTCCATCCATAAGTGTCGTAATCGCAAGATGTAATGCTGCTTGTCCACTGGCGGTGGCAATTCCCCCCACACCACCTTCCAATGCTGCGATTCGCTCTTCCAGTACCGCTGTGGTGGGATTGGACAACCTGGAATAAGCATGACCCGGACGTTCCATGTTAAACAGGGATGCTGCCTGATCACTGTCTTTAAACACATAACTTGCAGTCTGATATATCGGCACTGCCCGGGCGCCGTGAACAGGATCAGGTATTTGCCCGGCGTGCAACGCTAAAGTATCAAATCGGGTTTTTGTGGATTGTCCCATAACGAATCTCATCTAAATTCAAGCGGTATTTCGATTCTGTAATAGGGTCAGAATCCGAAAACAGCTATCAAACCATGAACGTTTTCTCTGGGAAGGCAGTCTGCCGCCAGGATTGAAAATAAAGCCAGTATTCTACAACGGAATGATCGTGCTTAAACAGATTTCCTGGATGTTTTCATGAAAGCCCGGGGTAACTATATCGGGACGTAACCATTTTAATAGGCGTTCTTCAGGTATAGACGCCCTGCAGTTGGGGCCACTTCCTAACCAGGAATGGTAGGCAATGGTAGGCAAGGGGAATGATTCTTAAGCCACTCTAATCTATGTTATATATCTAATTCGTTTTTGCCTGATCTTAATTCCCCAGAAACCCGGAAACAAAAAAATACGATGCCATTACATTTTTCCAAAGCCGAATTGAGTCAGCGAAGAAATGCTGCGATTACAAAAATGCAAAATGCTGGCCTGGACGGACTGCTAATGTTTAAACAGGAAAGCATGTATTATCTGACCGGATACGATACGTTCGGTTTTTGTTTTTTCCAGTGTCTGTATTTGGGAGCAGATGGGAGATACTTTCTTTTAACCCGTTCTCCGGATCTTCGTCAGGCGCAGCACACGTCGGATATCGAAGACATTCGAATATGGGTAGATGGAGAGGGCGTTAACCCAGTGGATAGCCTTACAGAAATACTGTCTCAATACGGAGCTATCGGAGCGCATTTGGGTTGTGAATATAACGCTTATGGATTATCTGCAGCCTATGGGAAATTGTTGGATGAGGGGTTGATGGGGCGTTGTCACTTGGTTGATGCTTCGACCCTTGTCAGCGAACTTCGGGTAGTGAAAAGTGACGCTGAGGTTGCCTACGTAACCCGGGCCGCAGAGTTGGCCGACGATGCCATGGATGCGGCCATGGAAACCGCGGGGCCGGGGGTATTCGAAGGCGATATTCTGGCTGCCATGCAGGGAGCTGTTTTCAGAGGAGGAGGAGACTACCCGGCGAATGAATTCATTATAGGCTCTGGCGCCGGAGCATTGCTCTGTCGATATTTTACCGGACGGGAAACCATTGGATTGAACGACCAACTCACTCTGGAGTATGCCGGAGTATATCGAAGGTATCATGCTGCACTAATGCAAACCTTTCTTATCGGTCAGGTTCACCCTGAGCATGTGGCTCTGCATGACGCTTGTAGTGAAGCCATGTCTGCCTGTATTGAAGTAATAAAACCGGGGAACACAATGGGCGGTGTGTTTGCTGCCCATGCACGGACTCTGGATCAGCATGGCTACCACTCTCACCGATTAAATGCCTGCGGCTACAGTCTTGGTGCTATGTATACTCCGATGTGGATGGATTATCCGATGTTCTATGAAAATAACCCTTATGAAATGCGAGTCAATAACATTTTCTTTTTGCACATGGTTTTGATGAACAGCGAAACGAATCGCTCGATGACAATTGGTCAGACTGTCAGGGTCGTTGAAAATGGTGTTGAGTGTCTAAGTCGGCAGCCTATGTCCCTGATTCAATTATGATTAAGGCTGCCCTTGGATTTACTTATCAGAGCTGATGACAATAAACAGTGGGTAATTCTTCCTGGGGGTAATCACCTCTATTCCCCGGTCTGCTGGTTTAGGACTCTGAGATTTAATTGAATAGGTTATGAATAGGTTATATGCAAACAAAACATGTTGACATCCATCCCTTACCAATCGAATTAGACAGGCTGGATCATTTGGTACTAACGGTAGCGGATATCGATGTTACCGCTCGGTTTTATGGCCGGGTTTTGGGCATGAAAAAAGTGACGTTTAAGGGAGATCGGGTAGCCCTTGAATTCGGCCAACAGAAAATAAATCTTCATCAATCGGGCTGTGAGTTTGAGCCCAGGGCAGGTAAGGTGCAGCCAGGTAGTGCGGATTTATGCTTTATCGCCGCTACTCCATTGGAGCAGGTGATTGAGGTTCTTAGTGGTTTCGGTATTGAGATTATTGATGGACCGGTCAAACGAACCGGTGCGTGTGGTTCCATTGTTTCGGTCTATATCAGGGATCCCGATGGCAACCTGATCGAAATTTCGAATTACTCCCCTGAGTAGCTGTATTCCGTTCCATCTGTTAGCTATCTTTCCATCGAGCGCCTCGGGATTGATTCTGTTTGCACAGATCCCAATAACTGTTTACGCACACAATAGAGCATCATGGGGCCAGCGGTGAATCTCAACGGGAGGTTCGCTGATGAGATGACGTTGGGTGTCTTTCCAAAGTGAGCGCCACTGTTCTGGATCTCTTAACTCCGTTTCGGGGCAGCTACGACTGCGGGCAATGAAAGAGGGGAACATCGGTCTACCTGTAGGGTCTCCGGTAACGTTATACCGCAAATCAAAACTCCATCGAACATGATCGGTTTTATTTGTCAAAGAACTGTGTACGGTCAGGGGGTCAAATAGAATCACGCCGCCGGAACGGACTGGCAGTGGCTTGGCCTCTTTTGCATTAAATTGACTCTGGGGGATCGCGAGTTGAGGGGAGGTACAATGGTGAAGCATGGGGTTTTGATGGCTTGCCGGGATAACCTGTAAACAGCCATTTTCTGGCGTGGCGTCAGTGATTGCGATCCAGGCGGTAACCATCCGGGTATGGTCTGCTTCCTCCAGGGTAACGGCGCGATCCTGATGCCAGTCTGTGGAGGTAATATGTGCCCTGTGTTCGTTTGTATAAAGCTGTTTGGCCGGAGGTTTAATTCGAACATGTTGGATCGGGTTGGAAGTGATTTCGGGACCGATGATGGATTCAATTAGATCCAATAGAGAAGATGATGTCATGAGATTAAATACGGCATCTCCTGCATGCATCGGAGTTTGGGCGGTAATTTTTTCCGGTGGTAGCGAAATATCCAGAGGTTGAAAGTAGTCTAGCCCAGCGTCGTAAATCGCCTTGATGCAGTCTTCAAATGTATCTGAGTTCCAATTCCCGGGCAGCTTTCCTTGACTTTGCCAATGGGCGCAAAGTAAGGATAGTTTTTTTTCATATTCGTTGATTAGGGGTGTGATTATTTGTTGTCTGTCAAGAACGTCGTTAACCACAAGATAACCTTGAGCTTTGAAGTCATCTAGCTGTTGGGTGCTCAGCATGGGATAGTGCAATGTAATTTTTTGACGGAAACACACTTTACGATAAAGTTCCAATATTCAGCAAGAGGAAAAATCGATGCCTATAACGACAAATGGGTGTGATTTTTTAGTGGAATTAGTGAGCTTTTTTTTGCTTATAATACCTCGTTACACCCATGGACACCCATGAAGGCACCCATCACACATGAAGGCACCCATGAATATTCACGGACATCCACGGATATCGTGACCATATCCACTAGATGTATTGATGCTGGATTGAATAACTTCGCTATACTAAACCATTAAGGGTAAATCCAGGATTGGTTAGCCCAGAGCTGGTTAGTCAGTGTTACGAACCAAAGTAAACTCAACTCAACATTATCATTAAATTAGAACTGGAAATATTATGGCACCAGAAGAATTTCGTGCAGCAGGCCATCAGCTTATCGACTGGATTAGCGATTATCGCAAGACTCTGGACCAACTGCCTGTACGGGCTCAGGTTCAACCAGGAGAAGTGGCGCGCGGTCTTTCCACTTCCCCTCCGGAAAAACCGGAACCATTGTCATTGGTCATGTCAGATCTTGAAAGAATCGTTGTACCTGGTATCACCCAGGTACAACATCCAATGCATTATGGATGGTTTCCATCAAATGCTTCATTGGCATCGGTTTTAGGTGACATCGCGAGTTCCGGGCTTGGTACGCTGGGTATTTCCTGGGAGAGCTGTCCAGCATTAACGGAAGTTGAGGAAGTGGTATGCGATTGGCTTAGACAGTTGACTGGGCTGTCGGATCAATGGGAAGGAACTATTCACGATACCGCATCGACTGCCTGTCTGACTGCGTTGATTCTTGCCAGAGAGAAGGCAAGTGACTATGCGGAGATGAAATCAGGCCTTCAGGGAGTACCAAACCCTTTAATTATTTACACCACTGAGCACGCCCACTCTTCAATCAATAAAGCGGCATTACTGGCGGGATATGGCAAAGAGAACATCCGTTTGATCGATGTCGATTCAACCACTTATGGTATGTCACCGGATGCACTTCGCCAGGCCATCGAGGAAGATCGTAAAGCCGGTAGAACCCCCACAGCGATCATTGCCTCTGTGGGATCTACTGGGGTAACAGCCATTGATCCCGTGCAACCCCTCGGCTTGATTGCTAGAGAATATGATATTTGGTTGCATGTAGATGCTGCCATGGCGGGATCCGCAATGTTGCTTGAAGAATGTCGCTTTATGTGGGAGGGCGTTGAGTTGTCTGATTCAGTATCCTGGAATCCACATAAATGGATGGGGACAATACTGGACTGTTCTCTATTCTATGTGAAAAACCCCCAACATTTGATTCGGGTGATGTCAACCAATCCAAGTTACCTGCGTTCGGGAGTTGATGGAGATGTAACCCAATACAGAGACTGGGGGATTCCCCTGGGGCGCCGATTCAGGGCCCTTAAGTTATGGTTTCATCTTCGCCTGGATGGAGTTGAATCCATTCGGCAACGCCTTAGAAGGGATCTGGAAAACGCAGGTTGGCTGGCCGAACAAGTGGCTAAAACCAAAAACTGGAAGGTGGTTGCTCCGGTAACACTACAAACTGTGTGTATTCGTCATGAACCCGATGGTCTTAATGGAGAAGAACTTGATAAGCACACGTTAAACTGGGTGAACAGGATTAATCAATCCGGCGAAGCATTTATGAGCCCTTCCATTCTGGATGGTTTGTGGATGGTTAGGGTCTCGGTTGGAGTTGAAAGTACACAAAGGGAACATCTGGAGAAGCTTTGGGGCCTCATACAATCGACGGTGTCTGAGTTTGAATAATGTGAGTTTGGATGATGAGGGTTTGAGCAAAATAACACCGCAGATTATGCACACTAAGAACTCCCTTTCTGTGATGATTGAACTCTTGGCGATGAAATCATGGATGATGAAATCGAGGGCAATGAAATCCAGAATAATGAAACCGTCGACAATTAAGCCCAGGGTGTTCAGCTCGAATCTGTGGTTCGGTTTTTTCCGGCCCGGTTTTTTAGTCCTGGTTGTCAGATTGGATCAACCGATATGATTACTAATGCATTTGCTGACCCTGATTTTCACTGATTCGGATTTTAATTGATTATGTATGTTTATACGATTTCCGATCTACATGTGGACTACCCGGCCAACAGACAATGGCTGGACTCCCTTTCAGAAACACAATTCCAGCAGGATGTACTGATCCTACCCGGAGACATTTCGGATGACCGGAAATTATTGAGTCAGGTTTTCAATAAGCTAAAGAGCTGCTTCTTTGAGGTGATTTATGTTCCGGGGAACCATGATTTGTGGGTACCCAGAGATCAGACTTTGACTTCTCTCAAAAAGTTTGAGGAGGTTCTGGATTTGGCTGACTCGATGTCAGTAGTAACCGGAGTGTGGTCCCATGAGGCACTAACCATTGTTCCATTATTCAGTTGGTATGACTATTCTTTCGGCTCCCCGTGTGAATGGTTGCGGCGGAGTTGGATGGACTATTATCTCTGTAACTGGGAGGAGTTTAGTGATGAAGCGGTGGCAGTGACGGATTTTTTTCTTTCAAAAAATGAATCTAGGCTATCTGTAAAAAACCACCATGTTATTTCCTGTTCTCATTTTCTTCCAAGACTTGATCTGATGCCGGATCATATTCCCTTTGAACATCAACGGGTCTACCCGGTTCTCGGTAGTTGGAAACTGGATCAGCAAATCCGACAGCTTGGGTCAAACATGCATATTTACGGGCATAGCCATGTTAACCGTGATGTCACTCTTGAAGGCATTCACTACATAAACAATGCTTTTGGTAATCCCAAGGAAACCAGAATCGCGAAAAAGAAACTGCAGCGTATCTATTGACCCGATGGGGCGGTGGTTCTTTTGAGTTAAGGATATCTGACAGGATCGTAAACAGGGTTTTCGAAAAATATTCCAAGCTGACTTTTTAAAGAGGTTCTCTAAAGGAACTCTGTGAAAGGGCAATGTCCAGGACTTTCAAAGCTCCGGCATTGCAAAGTCTGACCAACTTTTAAGGGGTATGATTCGGTAGCTGTGAATATGAGGCGTCTGTGCGGTGAGTGATGCCGATTGGGTGGCGAGGGCAATCTGGTGGTCTTCACTGGGTTTGTATTGCCAGAATCGCCAATGAGCGGGGTTGTCCTTTAACCTGGGGTCAAAGCTAATGATAGTAGAGGCGTCGGGTTGAATATGGAATGAAAATTGATCCAATGGCAGCGAAAGTCCCATTCCCCTGGCTTTTATATAGGATTCCTTTAGTGTCCAGTAATCAAAAAACCGCTGGGTTTGTCGATAAGCAGGTTGGGAAAATAGATCCTTCACTTCGGTGCTAGAGAAATAACGATCTGCGATTCCGAGCAGATCATTGGAGCGAGTAAGATTTTCCACATCGACTCCGATTTCCCTATTTGTTGTAACACCACAAATAATTAGTCCGTCAGCATGAGAGAGATTAAATCTCAGATTTAAATAGGGCTTTTGGCCTAGTACCAGAGGCGATATCTCCGGTCGTCCATATTGGTTTTTTGTAAAGCGCCACTGATCGGGTTCTATGTCAGCATACAGGGATAGAACTGTCCTCACTAATGCCCGGGTAACGAGATATTGATGTTGGTGCTTTTCAAAATGGAAGCGTTGATGTCTGGTTTTTTCATGCTCTTCCATTAGGGAATTATATTTCGATAACAGGCCAGAGTCAGTTATCTCGTCACAGAAGCAGGACCATAAATGAATAGCATCGGGTGTTACTGCAAGTTGAGGCATATTTCGATATCTGAGAATTAAATTGGTTGAGCCGTGTTTATTGAGTGATGTTCATTGGTTGATGCTTATTGAGTTGATGCTTATTGAATCGTGTTTATTGGGCCATATCCATTGAATCATCGAAAAATACGATGGACTTATGACATGATATCCATCGCTCCAGGTGATTATCTTATGAATGCTCGGTATTATGCGCCCACCCGGGTTTCATACTTAAGAGTGATGCTCAGAATAAGGCTCCCGGATATACTCAATTATATCGCTATTTCTACCGTCCCTAGGAAAAAGACATCGCCGTTTCTCTGGCCTAGGCCTCGTCAATGGTCTCTCGCCAATGATCTGAGGTAGTAAGGCCTCAATCAAAAGTCCATCGCTTCCGAAATGACTTTGAGAATTGCGCGGATTGAGCTAGGATGCCGCTTTGGTGGGCAGGTTTTCGGTCCGCTGACTCAAATAACGAGATCCAATTTATAGCCTTGAACATTCCGGGCTAGATAACTAACAAATACAAAAGGTAACCGCCAGGCGTTTAGGGTGGGGGTGTCTTAAGGAAGTAGCAAGCGTAATTTTCGAATGATTCAGAGATTTCAGAACTTAAAAATAGTGATTGGAGAAACAGTTTTTGAGTGATTCCTTGGTTCTGAGCGACTGCGCAGTTATCTGTTCTGCCGGTGACACTCGATCGTTGCTTTCCAATCTATCCCAGGGGCCCCAGCAGGGGTCCGAGCGGGTTGGGGGAAGTCTGAGTTATTGTGAAGAGTGGCTTAAAAACCGCGGTGGGTATTTCGGTGTGGTTGAAATGCCTGATCCACAAATCCAGTCAACAAGCTCTCAAGTAAATTCCAAGGCAAATTCCAAGGCAAATTCCAAGGCAAATTCCAAAACAAATCAGTTATTGACCTTGCTGGCAGATGAGCTGAAACCGTCTATTGACAGATTAAAACGGGAGTACTCTCCGAGCAATCTGGTGGTTATTATCGCGACCACAACCACAGGCATGAATAATGTGGAAACTGCATCGGACCACACATTGATTGATTATCATGACGATCAGGAGATGTCTTCCTGCTCCAGTTTTTTAGCTAATTACTGCGGCATAGATGGAGCTTCGGTTGCGGTATCAACGGCCTGCACTTCCGGGGCCAAGGTTTTTGGACTGGCGCAACAACTTATCGATGGCGGTTGGTTCGATGCGGCAATTGTAGGAGCCAGCGAGTCACTATGTAGGATGACATGTCAGGGTTTTGATTCCCTTGAATCGTATTCAGATGGAATTGCAAGGCCCTTTCAGTCTCGACGGGACGGAATTAACATTGGAGAAGGGGCTGCCTTATTTGTCCTTGAAAAGGGAGCTTCGGGGATCATAATGTCGGGCTATGGTGAATCCAGTGATGCCTACCATGAATCCGCCCCGGATCCATCTGGAAAGGGCGCGGAGAGCGCAATTCTGGCAGCGCTCGCAAGCGCTAATTGCTCCGCAGAAGATATTGATTACATCAACTTGCATGGAACCGGGACGCCGTTGAATGATGC
>JAALKB010000299.1 GCA_011088265.1 Gammaproteobacteria bacterium | reverse complement strand
ACTATTTAGAGAGGCTCCGATGTTTTCTCCTTTCAATCCAAACAAAATGTGGATACCAGGAGATTGGATGTCAGAGTCTACTACTCCTACTTTCTTCCCCTTCAAGGCAAGAAGAGCGGCGATATTCGCAGTGGTGTTTGATTTTCCTGTACCTCCTCTGAATGAGTGAATGGAAACAATTTTTGACATGGGTTATAGGCAGATAATTGGTAAGGGGAATTTATGTTGAGTTAAGCCATAAATGCAATATTAGTACTCACCCGGGAGAGAATGCTCCATACCCGGCTCGGCACATAAGTTTGAACGAGTCAGGTCGAGATGACAAATCAACGAAATCAAGGTCTGAAACACCCATCATAACAGGGCGATTGCGAAGTTTTGCGGTGCTGGGATTGATTCTTTCTCGATTAGGATAAACGCTCGCAATTTATGATGCTTTTGAACCCTTTAAGGTTTAGAGATAAAAATCCAGATTATCAAATAGTTACAGAATCTTCTAGCTTAAGAGAGCTTTTCTTTTCAAAATTAGCGAAAGAAAGTAAGCGGCCAGTCATCTCATCTTTACAAAGGTATCTGGGAGCTAGATTAGTGCCCTCTTATTTTTAAGTGGGCTCTTGTTGATAGGTCGATTAGCGGGTCGGTCTCCTGCTGTGAAGCGTTTTCGACGCTATTTCGCAGAGATTCCCTAACCGACTGGTAGAAGTGTAACGCAGGGTGATGATTTTGAAAGTGGAACAATCACCCCATCTCTGGAGGTAAACATTGAAGTTGAGCTGCCTTTATATTGACTTTCATCCACACTCTGGTTCAATTTAACAATCATCGGCAGTGAAGATATTTGACCATCATCCCCAAATTGACTGGTGATAATTCTGGCATTGTCAGCAAGTAGCGAAGGAAAGGAGATCCTAAGGTGTTCTAACTTTTCAAAAACCGGTATCTCACAAGATGATGCATGAAAGTGCTGGGCATGGTTTTCTCTGGTTTTGATCTCTATATCCGTTTGATAGTTTTTTCCATTAACCATAATATTGAGCTCGACTCCTTCTGCTTCGTTCTTCTTATATAATGTTACTACGAAGACAGATGTAAAGGAATTCTTCCGCCATGCGCCAACGGTTATTATCAAGATGATCAATGCAACCCCCAAGGCGAGGATTCTCATCAATGTGTTTTCCCATATAAATAACCCATGGAGGATAACTCCTGTGAGTGAAACGAAATAGATAACAAACAAAAACACGGGATGGCCTAACCACCGATAAACCACCTTTGGGACAACATCTCCTTTCTTGCGACTCGCTGCTAAGAGCAGCACGGGGAAAATCCCTCCCATCATGGCAACGACGACAACACCAATAAACCCAAGAGGGCCGGAAAATGATTCTTTTTCCAGTATTAAAAGCAATTCAGCAGCAATAAAAACCCCTACAAGTGGCAACAAGCCAAGAATTTTTCCACCCCGCTCTCCAAAGGCCATATTCATCAGGGCTTCATGCCAACGAAATAGAACATTGGGAGTTGCCGAATGACGGTGATGTGTGGAAGTGGTTAGTGTATTGTTCCCTGCGGATTTCGTCACTTCTTGAGACAAGGACTCAGATAAGCGATGGGACCGAGTCATGCCCATTCGCAATGAATAGATCGTTCTATTCCCTTTTATCATTTTTTTAATTGCTCCCTTATCGATAAGAGGCTGTAAAAAAAGTTGTGTTTCCATTTTGTTTTTTTCCATGTGTTGCTCAATTTGAGTACTGTCCGCTGATCCCGTGCGCATCATCCAGTTAAAAAAATCGGCTTCGTTCTCTGGAAGGGTTAGTAGGTCGGAGACACTCAACCCTAACTGGTCGTTCTGAGCATGATATTTGATTGTTTGTGGGCCCATAAATCTGAATTCGATCAGGTCATTTTCCGTCGACAGCAGCTCCAGTGAAAAGGATAAAACCTGGGCGAACTTTTGCAGCTCAGGATACATCTGTAACCATTGCTGGCTTTTCCACTCATTGGAAATCACGGTTTCAAAATGAAAACCTTTATCTTCAGTTTGTAGATCAAAACGAAATTTGGGCTCCCCATCCTCTTTCCCCAAATAATGCAGACCAACCTGTATTGGTGTCTCTTTAGACTGCTTTGGAGTTAGGGATAACCAGCCTCGCCTAACTGGCAATGTAATCCTCATTCCCTGTCGATTTGGAATCCACTCACGAGTAAGGTTAAACAAAGCCAGAGACAGGTGGATGCTCACCATACCTAGACCCAACACGATGAAAATCGTCCCAAAAAGGTCAACACTTGGCCCCACTGTCTTAGCCAACGGGATTAGAGATGTGCCGGTTTCTTTGGCGAGGCTTTGCGGATGTATGGTGCTGTTGACAATGGAAACCCAGAGGCAGTTTACGAAGATAGCAACAATCTGAGCGGCCATGGCACCTCGCACCAGGTCTCCCCCCGTAGGATCTTTTTTGAGCACAACCTTCGCACTATTAGGAACTGAAAGGTGGCCAAAAAAAGCTGCCAGTATAATTCCAAAGACCAACTCCAAAATAGAGATATCAAACGTTCCTCCCTGCAAGAAGGAGATATCGTAAAAAAGAAAGTTCTCTACTGTTGTGTGAGGAAAAGCAAGCAGTGTCAGTACAACGATCATCAGGATATTCACTGTCCCAACCACCAGAGACAAAGAAACCGTTGCGTTTAAAGATCCCCGGGTAATAAAGTATAGGCCAAAAACAAACAGTACGATCACCCAGAACAATGACGGGATTCCAGTGGTTGAAGCGAGGGTTGTGGCAAAGCCGACGTAGTATGCGAGTACAGCCAGGGCACAAATTGCTAATATGGCGATTGATAACACTACCCCTGCCGGCTTGCCTAAATAATCTGACACCATTTCTCCCATAAAACCATTGCCATATCGAATGCTGCCTGTTCGGGACGCCGCTTCAGCCATATAAGCAATGGTTAATACGTTGCAGATACCGAAGATAATTAGCAGTACCAACCCTGGAATGACTCCAATACTGGCCAGGGCAATGGGCAGTGCAAGGATACTGGCTCCTACTGTTTCAGTGAGTGTCAGCGCAAATACCGACCAGAATTGGGGTAGGCTTTCTAGCCAGTAACCGAATTTACTGTAATGCCTTCTCAGGCGACCGGGTATGCCGCTATTTTTTTTATAAAT
>JAALKB010000298.1 GCA_011088265.1 Gammaproteobacteria bacterium | reverse complement strand
GTGTCATGGAGTATAGATCTTCTAAAGAGGCATTTCAATCGTTAAATGCTCTAGCAGAATCGTTGGGGTTCAGGCCATGATTGTTTTCCCACTAATTCGGCAAGCCATCTAGATCGGTATCCACTCCAGGATCAAAACTGAACAAATTCTTTACTTGTCCGACGTTTGCAATGGCATAATCATCGGCGATCCCTCCTGTCCAGGGATATTAGTTGGTATACCCACCACAATCAACCAATCGTAAAAATTTGCGGCAATCGTTTTGATCTGCGCAAGATTAAGAGGGACATAATTTCCCTGACTTGAAAAGCCATATACCACATATTGGAGACCACATCCTGTTCGGGAATGGCTGTTGGTGGGAGATGGGTTTTTAGATACTGATACCCCTGAAAGGCAATATGCTTGACCTGTCCATCAAGGACTGGAGAGTAGTCATCAGGGGATACATTGCTATTAATCACTCCCCGACTCGTCCACCATTGGGGCGGAGCAGAGAAAACATGGGACGATGCGCCCATGCTAAACAGCAAGGTTAATATCCATAGGGCTATGCTTTTAATCCGAAACATTATCAATTTTTTCCTTATCTTCACTTTACGTTTTTGAATCCTCGATGTTCGATCCTGGCTATTCAGCTTTCGAACCCTCAGGGACTATTCGTGTAACTCCCCATCTGGAGATCGCCACGTGGTTGTATTGAATCGTGTTGAAAGCGGTCAGGATCAGGCTGTTTACAAGATTCGTGTCCGTTGTCGGCCAAGTCGATCGTGTTTCACTTCCGAGCGTAAGCGTTCCTCCAATCGTTAATCCGCCACTGATGGTATCACCTGCTTTATTGACATAGTTCGTCAACTGACTGGATGAAGCAAAGGTAGAGGCATCCAGACCGTCGAGCAGGTCCGCATTCCAATTCGTCCACAGAGTTGTGGAGGCCGTGCTCTTCTGGTTGAAATTAATCTGCTCATTTCCGTCATAGGTTATCGTTCCATCTATAAAATCGATTTCACTGCGATCATTCGACCCGGGATTAATACCTATATCACGAATATTCAGGGCACCGGTCATCGTGTCGCCCGCTTTGGTCACATAACGTCCATCGGCGGCGTTAGTGCTTATCGTTTCTGGCCAGGTGGTCAGCGCCGTCCCACCAAGCGTTAACGATTGGGCACTTACATCTCCGCCTACCGACAGGCTCCCACTGACCGCTCCTCCCATTTTATCTACATAATTGGTCAACTGACTATTTTGAGCAAAGCTCGAGGACTCCAACCCGTCAATGAGATCCGCATTCCAATTCGTCCACAGAGTCGTGGAAGCCGTACTTTTCTAGCTAAAATTGATCTGTTCGGTGCCATCATAAGTTATTGTTCCATCTATAAAGTCAATTTCACCACGATCGTTTGACCCGGGGTTAATACCGATGTCGCGAATATTCAGAGCGCCGGTCATGGTATCGCCCGCCTTGGTCACATAGCGACCATCGGCGGCATTAGTGCTTATCGTTTCTGGCCAGGTGGTCAGCGCCGTCCCACCAAGCGTTAACGATTGGGCACTTACATCTTCGCCTACCGACAAGCTCTCACTCACGGCTCCTCCCGTTTTATCTACATAATTGGTCAACTGACTATTTTAGACAAACGTCGAGGCCTCTAAACCGTCAATGAGATCGGCATTCCAATTTGTCCATAGAGTTGTGGAGGCCGTACTCTTCTGGTTGAAAATTGATCTGTTCGGTGCCGCCGTAAGTTATCGTCCCATCTATAAAGTCGATTTCACCATCCTGATTCGACCCGGGGTTAGCCCCAATATGACTAACTTCCAGTGGGCCGGTCATCGTGTCTCCTGATTTGCTTACATAACAACCATCGGCGGCATTGGTGCTTATGGTTTCCGACCAATTGGTGATCGCTGTCCCGTCCAGCGTCGACGATTGAGCGACGCTTACATCTCCTGATACTGACAAGCCACCACTGATCGTATCACCTGTTTTATTCACATAACGACCATCAGCCTGATTCGTGCTTATCGTCTCTAGCCAGTTCGTAATCGTGCTCCCATTAAGAGTCAAGGAACCCGCCGTTACATCAGCGTCTACCGTCAGATCTTGTTTGAACAGCACATTACTGTTTACCGCTAGATCACCTTCCATGATAATGGCATTAGTTGCTATTTCTGCCTGAATGAGTAAAGAGAAGCTCAACAGAACCCCTAAAAAACAAAAACACCGCCTCAGAGAATAAAACCCAAAGAAAGAGGGGGGGAAGGAATCTTTATGGTTGGTCTCAAACAGTTGTCTTTTCATGGCTATATGCTCCCTTTTTTTACTATTCGTTAGATCATTGAATTATTGATTTAATATTTATCTTATAAATACGGTTCCCCTAGGTCTGAAGATGATGGTTCCATTTGGTTTGAGTATCTGTTCATCATAACTACCCCCTTTTATTTCTAAGATATCTTGATCGAAAGCTACAGCCAAACCGCCTTCAACCGTTTCCTTGGGCCCATGACCATTTTCGACTATTGGTTTCACGCCATCATAGAGGTCATCGCCTGTAAGTGAATTGGCGTATAGAATGATATGTGCGCTCTGTATATTCGTTGGATCCGTGCCGCGTTGGTACTCTTGGACATTGATGAACCCGTCACCATCCAGGTCTTGGGTTCCATCAATCTGGTCAAGCGGGTCTAAAAAGGATCTGTTTAATTCATAGACATCATCAATGCCATCCTGATCGGTATCCAGCGCATTGGTTATGGCCACGCGTTGGACATAATAGAAGCCCATCGAATTCGTTGATGTCCCGAGCAGTTGCCCGCTAGCCTGCTGACCAAGGGCCATGTAGGTGGCCACTGTCATATCGGTTAGGGTCGGGCCATGAAGCAAAGTATAGTAATAGTTTGTACTGGACTGGTGGTGAATTTAAGAGTTGTTCAAATTATGGAACTGAACATCGGTGATTTGAAAATCCTGAGCACTAACAAAATAACTAAGAGAAAGAGATAGAAGAAGTGCGGCGCCTGTCCTCCCCAAAAATTTACCTACTTTAAACCCCATTCTCATCCTAAACACTATCTCCTTTTTATATTTAAAAAATGACAATGGAAAGATTTAAAGATTGTGTCAACTAAAATGAGAATTGTAATATTAAATGCCCAAAAGAAGATATTGTAAAACAGGAGTGT
>JAALKB010000057.1 GCA_011088265.1 Gammaproteobacteria bacterium | reverse complement strand
TACTGCCCCGGATTGATTTCTCTTAGATTTCGTTCTACTACCAGTACGGCCCGTGGTTCCTGGCCGTAGTTGTTGAACGTGCCCATCGGGGCCGCCATTCCCTCCTTATAGAAGTAGATCGCTTCGTCCCCCGGATTGGCGACGAGTACAGCGTAGTGTCCAGAAGCCTGGACGATGGCGTCTGCGCTGCTTGGCAAGCTCGTGTGTCCCAGAGGATGTTCTCCGCCGGGAAAATCGATGACCGAAACAGGACGGTTGGGGTCACTCAATTCCAACAGCGGAACAATGAGTACATCCTCGCTATTTCTATGGCGGATGTATGCATTTTCGTCTGTAAAAGTGATCTGGTCCGGTGCGTCCAGGACATAGGCGATTTTGATCAATCTGTTAGTTGAGACCTCTATGATCCCAACAGTATGTTCTATTGGGTTCGGGACGAAAGCAAACCGACCGTCTGGGGAAATTCGAACCTGTACAATACCCGGTTCCAATACGGGTGCATGGTCAAACAAAGTATGTGCTCGGCCGTCAAGGACAGCAACCCTACCGTCCCCTTCATGGGCGATATAAGCTGACTGGGTGAGTTTTGAGTAGTCGATGGAAACAGGTCGTTGTCCGGTATCGAGTTCCTGTATTTCGGTAAGGGATCGAATATCAATGATGGAGACACTACCCGCTGATTCATTGGTTACAAAGACATATTTGTTATCGGTGCTGAAGGCAAGATCATGTTTTCCGGCACCGGTTGGAATCTGTTTGATGATCTGTTGTTTGGCAATGTCGTAAACAGTGACACCCGACTTTTCGGGATCATCTTCATAACTGGTGATCCATAAATAGGCTTCATCGGGTTGCAGCTCCAACCGATTAGGCGACTTCTCCACAGGTATCGATCTGACCACTGACCAATCGTTGGTGTCGATTACCATGATACTGTCGCTTTGGGGTTGTGAGACGTACAAATATCGATTTACTCCATCAAGGGTCCAGTCTTGACCGGGGCTGTCGAGTGGCACCATCGCGAGAAGTTTAGTGCCTCCAAATCCGAATAGAGGATCGACGACCGTAATTGTCGGCTCGGCATTCATGGCAACGACGTAAAACACGTTCATGTCGATTTCCGATTGGTCGAAGATGCTGCCCGAGAGATAGCGTCGCGCCCTCTCGGTGCACTGGGTCCCTTCAGGATAGCGGTTGGACAGATCTAGCCATGCCGCTGGGTTAGCGCCTCTCATAGCGCTTCCGCTGGTTGTATCTGACAACGAAAAACGGACAGTGACATTATGACCCGCGTGAAGGAAGTCCTCTTTAGCCCCTTCAGCAGACTCTATGTCAAGATCAATCCGAATGCCTGTGCGCTCGGTCGTAGCGTGGAAATCAGATGCGCTGCCAATAGGTACGATGACCCACAGGGACAACAGGAGAACAAACTGAAATCTACGAATGGTGCTCATTAGAGGCTGGACCTGATAGAGGCGAAATCCTTGTTGTCGATTTTGGTCAGGAGTATTGATAGAAAAATTCACGTGTTGAATATCCCATGCGTCCATCGGAAAAACGATTAAATCCGGCAATGGCAATAGCGCCTCCAACCGGTCTGATCTGCAAAGTGGCAGTTAGTGGGCCAAGTTGCCAACTTGCCAAAGCGGCAATGCTGGATTTGCCGGTTTCATCCAAACAGGCAAAAATATCTACCTGGGTTGTACCCCAATCGACCGCAGGTGCATCGGATGATAAAGGTGCGCCAAATGCCTGAGCGGTGATATTAGCACCTTCTTCGGAAATAAGGATGCGTTCAAGTCCTGGTGCGGCGATATCAGTGTTACGCCAGCGACCTAACAATGTGCTGACATCAGGGGGAGTGACAGCACCGCTATACCCAAACAAGCCAGTGTTCTGACTGGCGTTTTGAATAGGGGTCGCGTCTTTCAAATCAAGGGGATTTGAAAAAGCAAAAAATTCCCGAGAAAAATATCCCACTGTTCCATCAGCCGGGGTCTTAAAAGATGCAAGAACTAGAAGCCCAAGATTGAAATTACCCTGAAGGCGAATCTCTGATCCGTGTTGGTCATGTGCAACTGAGCTGATTGCGGTCAGCGCTGGACCATTAATGCCTCCGAAGCAGTTTACTGCATTAAATGAAACCGTTGATCCACCAGCTAGATGACACTCCAGCGACCACGACTCTTGTCCCTCAGTAACCTGAAGTGATGTCCACCCTTGGGCGGTTTCGGCTATGTTGATCCATTGTCCGGTTAGTGCACCAACCTCGACACTGACTATAGGAAGAAACTGATCGAGATTGCGAAACGAGGGCGATTTTGGTTCAGCATCAGACATATTATTTTAACTCCAATCCGACAAGCATCCTTCGCGATAAAAGAGTTCACGGGTTACGTAGTTGCTGCGACCGCTGTCGTCATTAAACCGGCTAAATAAGGTCACAGCCAGAATACCCTTATTCTGCCGGATCTGGAGTTCGCAACTGAAGTACTCGAAATCGAACATGATTAACGCGGCAGCACTGGGTACCCCATCCCCTCCCAGGACTTTAAACAGGGGACCGGTCGCACTCCCCCAATGAATTAACCCGGTCTCACCGACACCACTTACGGTAGCTTCCAGTAGGTTATCGGTTTGCTTTAAGCTGATTTGGGCTACGCCCTTTGTAGACGCATTCGTATTTATCCACTCGCCGCAAAGCATCTTTGCAGGCAAAGAAGTCTCTTGTAACAATCCTTCAATCTGGCAGAAAGAGCCTCCAACGATGCGATCTGCGGTGTGAAATTGTTGCTGGTTTGCGCTAAAAACTCCCGAAAGAAAAAATTACGGTAGGTGTCAGTATCAGGATAGGCAACGTGGGCACCCACCACCATCACTCCGAGTTTCAGATTAGCTTGAATCATGGCAACACCGGAACCAAGGTCGCAGACGAAACTTACCCCAGTGAACTGGCTTGAGTTGACTGCGTTTGCGAAACGATGTTGAGTCCGATGGATTCCCCAATCGACAATCCCGTCGATCCCGTCGATCCCCGCCCCTAAAATATGGGCGTCAATTCCATCTGACGTTTCCGTAAAGATGATCTGGTCAATCCCCCGCGGCTCAGCTTCCGAGCTTTCCCATCTGCCGAGCAGGTCCTTAGCATTAATCCCAGGTGTCTCAGGTAAGTAAATGTCATCGCATAGGCGTAAGGAGTGAGTTGTTTCCATGGCGCGATTATACTATGATGAGTTCACCAATTTGTAGTTTTTAGGTCGACTAAGCGAACTTTCGGTATCAGTACTGGTGTAATCGGTCGAAATATCTTGATTCTGCATTCTGGGGATTTGGTGTGCCTAGCGGGGGCTCGATTTGAACTCACCTATCAGTCAGCGGGTGCCAGACCAAAAACGAAAAGATGCAATGGAGCAGGCATTTTTAATTTACGGAGTTGCGGTTTCGTCGTTTTACATCCACAATTAGTAACCAGGCTAAAATATGCCAAATAGCGGGCGAATGGTGTCTGAATGGAGTTTAGTTCGCCTTTTTTGTTCTTAGTGGCTGGACTGAGTCTGTCCAGCACCACGAGTGCAGTATATCCACCACAATATCAATTATTAGTCATGACCGATACAGCTCCGCGTGCATTTAACCGCCACATTTACGATGACCACAGAGAAAACGTATTTTACGGTACCGATGACGGGGCGCAAGACGGCTCGTTTAGTGAATTTACTGAGTTTGAACGTCACTACAATGACGTTGAGGAAAGCAGGAAAGATAATATTCACATGATTAGTGTTGTGGGCGGTCTTTACGGGCTCAACATGATCCCTCTTTGGAAGCCGTCCCGGATCACCTTTTTTGATATTAACCCAGCGGCAATCTCGTATCTGAAGGTAGTACTAAGAATGATTGATACGAGCGATAGTAAAGAGACTTTCTTACAAAGAATGGCGAATGGGGACTGCGAGACCTACGATGAACTGGAGCAGTTCGTGCTAGAAAATATTCAGATGCGATGCAAAGATGAGTTGCCCAGGAGCCGAGGATCATCCAAAAGAAGTTATGAGGAAAGCTGGACCAAAATGTTGGACCAATTTGAACTGACCAAGCAGATTCTCGCGCAGTCTGAAGTGGAAATTCGGACCGAACCGATGGAGAGTGAAAGCTTCAGCAGCACCATCTACCAGAAAAATAACTTGTGGATATATGCGTCAAATATTACTCAGTTTCACTTCTTCGACCTAACATTCAAAGATACATCTAACATTGTAATCGTTCAGATTATCCATCCTAATCAACCCCAACTATTGGATCTGGCACCGCTAGCGGGAGGCGAAGTCAAGTTGAACGTGAAAATCCCATTGCAAGCGACGAAAATTGGCTAGGGTCTGAGTGGCTCAGATGGATAACCGTCACCTCCTCTGCGAAGCTGAACTTCGGTGCTATGAGCAGTCGGGCTATATCCATTCGATTCCGATCCTGGATGCGCAAGAAGCCAACTACTACCGTAATTGTGTTGGGAAAGCCTGTCAGGCTTTTGGAAACAATGTGACCCGTTTCGATGGAGCTCACTTTTTCTTTGAATGGGCCTGGGCGTTGGCGACCCATTCCAGAATGCTCGATAGTTTGGAGCGACTACTCGGGCCTGATATCCTGCTCAAAAATACCCGTTTTTTCTGTAAATGGGGCAATACGACTTCTTTTGTCGGTTGGCATCAGGATGGCTTTACTGATCAACAGGGGGATGGGTTGATTCCAACTGTCTGGTTAGGTCTAACCCCTGCCACTATCGAAAATGGTTGTTTGCGGGTTATCCCTAGTTCCCATCGACTCGGATTAGTGCCACATCCTGAGCAATTCGATCAAAACAATCTCACCAAATCGGGTACCACAGCCCAGGTGGATACCGGTTCCTGGTTTGACGTTGTCATGAACGCTGGGGAAATGAGTATTCACCACCCCTTAACATTACATTCGTCGGGTCCAAATATAAGCGCTGGACCCCGAATTGGATTCTCAGCAAGTTACGCCACACCGCAATTGATCAGCAGTCGCTCACCAGTGGTATGGGCTCGCGGGGGGCACGATTTACCAGATTCCAATTTAACGTTCTCCGAAAGGCCAGAGCCATTGCCAATTGCTGAGGCGGCGGAGTTGTTTCAGAGAAACCTAAAGCCATGGGTCTCGATCACGAGGTCGGATTTTTAACTCTCAGTTGTCGGCTACCTCACAACAACTCGGCTGTAGCTAGAGACCGTGTGATCTTGCGAAACTAAAATAATGAATCTATGTGGAGCGATACTGCAATAACGGGGATAGATCTGCCGGACAAGACAATATGTCTGACATTTGACGATGGGCCAGGGGTCGGTTTCGACGAGAGTGTCAACGCCCTGTTCGAGTACGGTACGACTCGCTGAGTACCTCGCTGGTCAGCGAGTTCCGGGAACGTTTTTTGTTGTGGGTAAGTATGTAGATCGCCATCCAAGAGTAATTGATAGGGTGTCGGAACTAGGGCATTTGGTTGCCAATCATACCTATGATCACGTTTCGTTACCCGAATTTATATCCATCGGTGGTTCTGCCGCGGTCCAGGTTTCAAAAGCCACTACCCAGTTGATGGGATCGGCCGACGCCTCTCTCCCGATTTATTTCCGGGCACCATACGGGGCATGGTCGAGGGACGTTGCGAGGCAGCTCAATCAGGATTTTCTGCTTTCGTTGAACCATATAGGCCCCATTGGATGGGATATTTCACCAAACGATTGGCGGTTTTGGGTGGACGACATATCACTCGATACCGCTTTACAGCAATGTGTTGAATGTATTGAGGATGTCGGCCGCGGTATTGTGTTGATGCATGACAGCAATGCGGATGGCCTCGGCCTTGCGCGGAAGAATATGGCCTATATGTTGATCGAGCAGTTAATTCCGATTCTTAAACAACGAGGATTTGATTTTGTACGTCTGGATGAAATCCCCGCGCTAGCTGCAATGTCACGTCAGCCTTTTGAGTTCACGTTACAGACGGCGAATTCAATCCATGAGCCCCCACTATATTGCTGCATTAATGGGCATAAGGTAGATCTATCCGATCAGGAGGCAGATCAGGCTCGTTGGACAGCAGTCAATCTCGGTAACGGGCGAATTGGGCTGCGTTCGCTCTCTGGATATTACCTGTCCTTCACCGAGACGGGCGGAACCCAGTGTGTTTCTACTCAAATCGGCGACAAAGAGGCATTTGACGTCATTATTCTGGGTAGTGAGTTGATTGCGCTTCGGACGCATGTCGGTAGCTACCTCAACTACAGCCCTGAAAGCGGAACGTCAGTGTTGACCGCAAACGGTCACGCCGGCTTAACAACGGAGAGATTTTCCGGTTTCAAAACCGGGTCAGCGACATTGGGTGAAGGCGTGTGTCGCAAGCCAGGAGATGCGTCGGCGAGTCACTTTGCCGAGCTGATCTGCCGTCGAAACAACCCTGGATGGCGAGGTGTCAAAAGTCAAATAACGAGCAGTCATGAAATCTGATCGTTCTACTGTCGATTTTAATGCTATGTTTCCCCACCAGGTTTGCATCAACCTGGACCGGCGTTTGGATCGATGGAAGCGTATGCAGGAGCGATTATCGAAGCATGGAATCGCAAATGTTGTACGGGAGTCGGCGTTTGATAGCGCGCAGTTTGGGGTTCCCCATAGTTGGGAATCGGAAGCAGGTGCCTATGGTTGCTTGCAGAGTCATCTTAAGGTGCTAGTTGATGCGAAGGCGAGGGGGTTGGATCACATTATGATATGGGAGGATGATGTCATATTAGCAGACGGAATTAACCAACGGTTTGCACAGAATCTTCGTCACATTCCAGCAGATTGGGATGTATTGGTCCTCGGCGCGCTCCATGCCGCAGAGCCCGAGCACATTGCCGGTGACATCTATCGCATCACGAAATCGTTCTCTAGCTTCGCCTTTGTCGTCCGTCATACTATCTTCGACGACTTTATTAAGATACACCAAACTGGCAACCGACCGGTAGATCACCATGCTATCGAGTTACAGCGTCGCCGAAATTTTTATAGCTTCCTGCCTCATCTGGCTTGGGTTGAAGATGACCCTTCGGATATTCGAGAAGAGTCGGTTGACTACTGGTATATCAAAGAGTCTTTAGTGGTTCTTGGTAAAGGAGTCGATGCCGCCCTCAGCAGGGCGACGCTTATTTTTGCATTCAAAAACACAGGACAGTCGAAAATGTCAGATACTTATCTTCTGTTTCTGATTAACACCTATCGCGAGACATTGCCTAACCTTCCCATTTTGGTGGTTGAGCAGGGCACTAAACCTACGCTATCCAAAGACCGTCTACCTTCGGGTTGTCAATACTATTTTTTGAAAATAGAAGGTGATTTCGATCGACAACGGTGTTGGAAAACGGGGCTTGATTTGGTGCTCGATAAAGAGTTCGTTGTATTCTCAGATCCCAATGTTTATTTGCAGCGATTGGATATCTGTGGGAACGTCAGGGTTTGCGAGCGCTATGATGTGGTGACTGGTTTTTCCCAACTGCTCGGGTCCGAAAAAGAAGCATTTCAACAACTTGATCAGGCTGATCCGCATAAACCAATCGGCCTCCGTAAGCTGGGCTCGACGGTACTTCCCCGAAACTCTGGGGCTTGCCTGTTCATGCGTCGTCGCGTTGCCCAGCAGATGTCTGAAAGTTGGGGGAACGATTTTGATACTATGATCAGGTCTGAATCCTACAGGGAATCTGGAAAATTCAGCGTCTTTGAATCTCCCAATTTGGCCATACGACTACCCTTTGAATCGGCACCATGACTAATGATAGGGCGGGCATCAGAGACTAGTCTCAACTGCCGTCGGATATTTAGCTCTTCGCCCTTATCCAGGTTGTTTCCTCGTCATTTTCTCTAAGCGCTGTACCAACATCCAGCTAAGAGTAACCGGGTTTCCCATTAGTTTGTCTAAAATGCAGCGTATGACAGTAGCAGATGCTAACCCGAGGTAGGTAAGTTGCGGAATAACAACCGATCTGTAGGAGGTGCACTAGGATTCATCCAGGGTTAATTACTTTCTCCCACGCCATCCATTCTCTGTTCTGAAAGCCATTGCCGCTTTTGACGATGACGTACCAGACCATCTTCAAACGAGCACCGGGGAGGGGCGGCTAAATGGGTGTAATAACCGAACTGATCCAGCCCTCTTGCAAGGACGACTTCATGGTGTGGTCGCTCATGCTGCACCTCTGGAGAGACGTAACGCACAGCGAACCCAACCCGATTGCCACTTGAATTGTTGGTATTAGAGCCATGCACAAGATTAGCGTGGTGAAACGACATTTCTCCAGCTCGAAGGGTAACGTCGACGGCCAACGACTCATCCATCGTATCTTTTAAGGTGCTTCCCGTCGTCAGCATATTATTCTGATTGTGAATCTCTGTGTGTTCACGTAATTGCAGGTGAGAACCAGGTATGACTCGCAGACAACCATTATCAGTTGTACTGTCGCTTAGCGCGATCCAGGCAGATACGAGTCGAGGGGCTGACAATCCCCAGTAGGTAGCATCCTGGTGCCACGAGACAAAGCTGTTACCAGGAGGCTTCAAGAATACGGTGGTCGAGTGGACCAGGATATCAGGTCCAAGTATTAGTTCCACCGCATCCAGCACATTCGGGTGGGTACACAAATTATACGCCCAGGTGAAACTAAGATGACTCTGACCAGCGTAGCCCCGGCGCTCTTCAGGCGCCAATGCATGGTAGAAGTTCTTCGCCATTTTACGATAGTGTAATTGCTCATCCTGCATAAGCACGGGTATGGGAAAAAGAAAGCCTTTCGCCCTATAATTTGCTGCATCCGCTTGACCCAAAAATAGCGACGGCGATTTCATGAATTGGCCTTTAATATGGTTGAAACCCAGGCGATGGCGCGCCTCAAGGGAGATTTTGGCCCGCACCACTTAGTGGGTAAAGCTGGAACTTTACGATTTCGGTTTCTTTTTTGTCAACCATTTTCCGCTAGCAGTGCCAGAATGCCGAATAAATTGGTATAAAATGCGATAGTCTTGATTTTCGACTTATTGTTGTCTCGGCGCCTCTGTGTCAACAACGACAGCGGATGGCTTTATAGTTAATGTGCTGAATGCTGAAGAGATTGGTCGTAAGTGAAGCGAGTATTATCAACCTTGGGCAATGACGATCATGGCATTTAAATTTCACTTTCTTCAGATTGCTCATGAACCCCAGACTTGGGGTGATCTGGATCATGATCTGGCTTTGCAGATGCGACTGCGCTATCTCCAATCAGAGGGTCCCCATGAAATCGTTGATACCCCAGAGGAAGCAGATATTATTCTGTTTTGGGATCCGCACCAGGACTCTCAAATCATTACCGCATCGAGGCTGCGGCAACATCCTTTGGTCCATCGCTTTCCAGAAAAGGTGTTTACGGTTTCCGGTGAAGATTATCCGTTGGGGTTTTTGCCTGGACTGTATTGCTCGCTGTCGAAACGACTGTTTCAACCTGATCGTCATAAAACCTGGTTCTATCACCGCACTCCCAACCCAGCATGTTATCAGGTCGTTGACAACAATCAGCGCGCACCTGGCAAGCTCGCATCATTTACTGGAGCTAATTCCCATGCGCTAAGGTCTTCGTTGTTCAATCACCAAGAGCAATTTAGAAAATGGGGGATCGATGTCAGGGAAACGCCACGAAACCGGTTTAACTCAAATCCAGGAGATCCTGTACTTAAACGGGAGTGGCTTCATTATGTAGATACAATCCTGGACGCTAAGTTTAGTCTGTGTCCTCGTGGAAATGGTCCAGCGTCCTATCGACTTCAAGAGACCATGGCGCTGGGTCGAGTCCCAGTGTTGATTAGTGATGACTGGCCTCTGGTTGATGGATTGGATTGGGGCGCTTTTACGATCCGAATTGGGGAAAATGAAATTGCATCGTTGCCCGATGTCCTCACGGAGTACGAGCCAAGATGGCGTGAGATGGGAGAGCAAGCCCGTGAGGTTTATCAAAATACGCTATCTGGTTGCCGATTTGTTGAGAATGTAGTAGATCGAATCGCGGGCATTTATCACTCCAGAACTCACGACGAGCGTGACTACATTGCGAAGTGGCCCGAGATGATTGAAAAGGAACTCCGCTATGCGGTTCTTGGCAAGTACTGACCTCCGACGACCCACCTGTGTCCCGTCGTCGAATCGGCGGATATCAGACAGAATCTCAGGGGCGACGACAGGCGCGGTTTGATAAAGGTGAGTCTCCATTTTCCAATCTTCGACGGACTTCAGGTCAGTGCTGAAGAGGCTCCATCAGCACCGACATAGTCCGCTTGCGAATTGTTATCGCATCCATGGAGACGCTATTTTCTGGATTCTTCCAGAGCCATTCATGCTCGCTGACTAACCGGCACTAATCCCGAACCGGCTGGTGCAATCCATTTTGATCGAAAACTGAACCCGACGACAAGACATTGTCGCTCACCGACCGACTGTCAGAAATCACTCCGCTGGTGTAAGGGAATTCTTCGAATACCCGTTTTTCGGTTGCGATTTTTGCCAGGCAGTCATAAGTCGTCAGAATCCAGGGATGCGAGCAGTTCTCCAGACGCTTTGGCAGCTCCAATATTCCTGGTCGTGCTGGTTCCCTGCTGTATGGGAAGCGAAACAGCGGTGATCTATCTACCGAACCGATGGGTTAGCTTATCCATCGTGTTGCCATCTGAGTTGCCGTTTACAAGAACCTCTATCTCCGATGGTTCATTAGACTGATCCTGGGCAGACTACAGGGTGTCGCAAACTATGTAACCACGATTTCAGGTCGGGATCACAACGGATAATATCTGGATTTGCCTTTGGAAGGTTGTAGGGTGGCAGGTTGTTAATGTTGATGTGGGTGAGCGAGTTATTCCGACATGCCTGGCTCGCTGGTCATATGTACTTGATTCAGGGGCTAACGAGGAAGACCGTAGGTTAAACGGCTTATATCAGAGAGTAAAAAGTTCTGGAATGATTTTAAAGATATGGCATAATCCCTTCGTTGTCTAGTGACGAAAACGGTGAAAGGCGGTGTTGCCTCAATCCAAACCTTAGAGACCTCCTAATCCATCGCGCCGGAAAATATTCGCCGTGATGGGCTTAAAGGGAAGGCAAAATTATCTATTAGGGATCCATCGTCTACCAGTGAAACCGCCTGGAGCGAACTTTAGGTTAGAAGCTCTGTTCGGGCAATGAATTATGGCCATATCAGACATTCAACTTAAATGGGTTTGCAACGTCACGAGACCGAAGCGATGGAGATAATCTGGCAGGAAGGTGGCTGGCCCTGCTTTTCGCCTGACGGTTCTCAAATCGTGTTTGCGAATAGAACATGGGGTAAGGACCGCCATCTTTTGCTAATGACGCTCAATAGCGATTCGCCACCAACACGCCTGACGCGGATGGAGTCCCTGCGGTTCGGCCTACCTGGCTATCCGACGGTGATGAGATCGTATTTAATTTAAGTCACGAGTCAATCTACACGGTGAATTTGACCTCCGGGGATATCCAACCATTTGGGAAAACCGACTATCCTGACGTTGGCGGGCTGGCGCATCCATGTGCATTTAGAGGTGAGAGGGCGGTGGCGGTTGCTTCGGTACGGTGGGTTAACACCGTGAGGCAGGGTGTGATTTACAAGCTCGTTCCTGAGTCATCCAGCCCTCTCGAAGCCTGGACTAACCCAGACCAGATTTCTGCCGGGCGGCCTAGTGTCAGCCCAAGTGGAGATCAGATTGTTTTTGCGGGAAATGCAGAGGGGTTTAATCAGGGGGCAAACCAGTTGTGGGTGGTCAGTTACGGCGCTCGCAGCAAAAGGTTAGAGCAAGGTGCAGCCCACTTGGTTCAGGGGCGGGCACCGAGTTGGTCTCCAGATGGTAAATGGATTGCCTGTACCTCGACCCGCCCCATATCCGACCCGACGGAAGAGACGCCAAAAGCAGTGTGGATTATTAGTGCAGATGGCAGGGAGGCCCATCGTATCACTGACAGTTCTCTCAATCCGCTCCATGTTGCCTGGTCACCAGATCAGCGTTATCTGGCCTGCGCAGGGGATGGTTCGCCTTTGGTGCTGATTTCGTTAACAGAAGCGTTCCATCGCCTTGAGTGCGGCTGAATGTCGACTGATAGCACGCTAGAGAAAAATATGTCGAACCCTGATGCGCCTTTTTTCGTACTGGGAGCGGCCCGATCAGGTACCACAATGTTCCGCCTGATATTGAATCGGCATCCGCGATTGGCGATCCCTTTCGAGTCTCACTTTATGATGGGAATGTTGAGAGAGTTACCTTTCGACCGGCCACTACTAGGAAGTGAGACAGAGCGATTTATTCAGCTGGTGATTACCGAAAAAAATTTCGCTTCCTGGCATCTTTCTCCCCGTCAAGTGCGGGATAAAATCGAGTCCATGTCTCCGGGCATGATGTCGGATCTGATTGATGCGTTGTTTCGAATGGAGATTGCAGACACTGGAAAACCAAGGTGGGGTGACAAAACCCCAATGTACTATACATGCTGGCGCCCCCTTATGAACCTGTTTCCCAATTCCAGGGTAATCCATATTATCCGGGACGGCAGGGATGTCTGTCAGTCCCTGGAAAAACTGGATTGGCATGGCCCAACAAACCAGGATCGGGCGAAATATTGGCGGGACCGAGTTGAGATTGCTTACCAGGCTCAAGCTGAATTTGGTACTGACCGGCAATATATTGTCCGCTATGAAGATTTGGTGACCGATACTCGCGCTACGTTAATCAATGTGTGTGAGTTCCTGGAAGAATCGTATGAACCGAGCATGATGTCTTTCTTTGAGGACGCGTCGGATCACATGAGCGATATCGACGGAGATATCCACCGAAAGGTACATCGGCAGCCGTCAGAACAGGATATTTATCGATGGCGTCATAACATGTCTACGTCATCCCAACAGCAGTTTGAGATGATAGCGGGATGTGCACTCCGACAGATGAACTACGAATGCTTGTTTTCGTCCGCTGCCAGTTAACATCCACAATTTTTTCTATTGATCACCATACCATACTGACTATGACAAAAGCCCCAAAAGAAGGTACGATGGAATTCGCGGATCTCCGCGAGATTTATTATGGTACCGATGACGGATTCGACAAAGCGCATACAACCACCGATACACCGAATGATATCGACCAGCACACCAAAGTCTGTCAGTTCTATGAAGCGTTTTGTGACGGAATTGCAGCTGATCGTCGTCAGAATATCCACTATGCCAGCGTGGTCGGTGGGTTATTTGGGTTGAATCTCATCCCCATTGTCAAACCCCAAAAAATCACTTTCTTTGATATCAATCCGTATGCGCCGGTTTTATTTAGTTTGCTCAAAAGAGTGTGGGTAACCTGTGAGTCATCGGAAGAATTTCTGCGTAAACTGCAGGACGCGGACTACGAAGTGGGTTCTGAAGATGAGCGCGTCATTCAAACATGCCTGGTCAAAAAACAAAATGGGACGCTATTGGATACTCGATATGGCGGGGAGGGACGCACGTCCCACAGCGTGAAACACAGCTGGTACTACGCACTTACCCATTTCGAACTTACCCGGGAATTATTTTTAACCGCTGAGGTGAATACATTTTGTAGCGGTATTCACGAAGAGGCTTTCAAGACTTTCGTGTCTCAAGAGCCGAATCTTTGGATCTACTTTTCCAATGTGTTTGCGCATAAGTATTCTGATCTTGTTTTCGACCACCCGAAGAACGCAGTGGCATTCGCCTGCCACCACGATGAGCCTGAAGCATGTGACATTTCAGCCGGAGGGCAGGATGCCGCCACGCTATTGGGTCGAGTGCCGATGGCGGTGGCATAACCAGGATTGCGGATTGATCGAATTCGGAGATTTCCTCGTTGTCAACATTTAGCGCACCCGATCCACAGAACAGCAACAACATATCGGTTGTGATTCCCTGTTTCAATTGCGGGAGCTCAATTGACAGCGCCGTTCACTCCGCATTACGGCAATATGGTAATGACGTTGAGCCTGAAGTGATTTGCATTGACGACGGCTCAACAGACTCTACATCAGAAAAATTACGTCGACTCTATAGTGATGGTGCTATCCAGCTCATTCATAACGGGACATCAAGGGGCGCTTGTGCGGCAAGAAACCAGGGGATGCACGTTGCCACTCGCCGGTATATTCAATTTCTGGATGGGGATGACATCCTTTTGCCAGGCAAATTGCTCAGACAGTCTGACATTCTTGATCAAACCCATGCCGATTTTTTGGCTGGTGCCTATGAAAGTCAAAGTATTGGGGGAGGCCGGACAGATCGGTTTCCCCATGATGATCTTTGGTCCGGGCTGATTCTTTCCCGCTTGGGTAGGACCAGCTCAAATCTGTTTCGCAGATCGGCATTAATTCGGATCGGTGGTTGGAATGAAAATCAAAAGAGCAGTCAGGAGTATGAGTTAATGTTTCGACTAATGAAGTCGGGGGGGACGAACAGTTCGAGTGTTGCAATGGATCAGGAAATTGGCGCGCACATCATTTCAACCCCAAGGAGTATTTCCCATAGCACTGTAGATGCCAATGCAATGCGTTTGATTCAGCTGCGATCACAGATGCTTAAGTATCTGGATGATAGAAATGAACTCACAATCACTCGAAAAAAGGCACTTCAGGAAATATACAACAATAGTTTGTCTGAAATGTCTGAGAACTTTCGTGTCAAGATAGGTTTCTTACCGATGACAGACGTTGACAGCCTTCACTACTACGAAGTCCATTATGCGCCCCATTCACTTTGTTGATAAATCAAGGTCGACCTATGTTCAAAACGGCCTGAATCGGATATGTGAGATTCTAAACGGTAGGGGAGTCACTGCTGGTTGGTGCGATAAGGTGGTAGATGCGCCAGAGGGAGCCATCCTGGTGGTTCATGATCCTGTGGAAATCGACCAGATCCCACTTGGGTGTTCGGTACTGGGGCAAAGGACATTGAATCGAAGGGAGAGGTTGATTCTGGCGGAGCAAAGCGATTTGCCGGTTCCCGCATGGGGAAGTCTTGATGACTCCGATCGGTTTAGTGATTTATTGGATGAATGGGATCTAGATGTGTTACTCCATAAAGCGGACTGGTCCTATGCCCGAAAAGGTGTGCAGGCCAGGTGTCGCGGGGATACGATCGATAGAAATTCGTTCGACCCCAATACCGATGTCTTCATGCAGATGATCCAGGGTGGAAGCTACCACACCTACAAGGTTGACATGTATTTTGATCAGATCATTGGTTGTCGCTATGTCTACACCTACCACCCCCAGCATGAGATGTTCCACAAAAAATTCTCTCAATACAGCAAACAGCGTGAATTGCCCGGACTTTCTCAACAATTGGAAACCCTGGGTCGTGCAGTGATGGCTCATGGCGTCGGCCTGTCAGGAGTCGATATTATGGTTGATGTCAATGACCGATCCTGGGTAATCGAACTTAACACAAGCTCTGTAGGACGAGAGTCAACGTGGCAGCGATGGCCAGATATTTACATCAACAACTATGCTCAGGGTATTCTGAAGTGGCTCAACGAGGGATCGGATGCAACCTTTTGTACCGACCGGTCTCCGTTAGTCCATTTGCTGACTGCTCGATCTGGGGGTATCGATGTGCGAACCTAATGCGTCAGCTAAGTCGTCACTCAACACGCGTACGCTATCTGAAAATGGCAAAACCCTGGTCGCTGTAACAACCTGTAGTCGACCCGATTTAGTACGCCATTACTTGCCAAAATTAATTTCAGTTACGGCCAGTTTAAAGCAGGTTGATCTCTTGTTAGGGATTGATGGCTTATCCAGCCCCGGAAATTGTGAATCCCTGGAATTTGCTCAATCAGTTGGTGTGCCGTGTGTGGTTTCGGAGCACCCCGAAGGAGTTGGCATTTCGAAGAACCGCATTGTGTCGTTGCTAGGAGGATATGACGTTTACTTTTTTTGGAGGATGACGTAGAGGTGATATCTGATGGCTTATTTCGAGATCACATTCAGTACTGCCAACTGACAGGCTATCACCATTTTTCGCTGCACCAACCAGACAGGCTGGTCGACGAACTGGAACCGACCCGGGTAGAAGGTTGGGGGGTAGTGCGACACGCCATGTATGGGAGCGCCCAGGTCAATTTCTTTTCACGTTATGCGCTCTCTAAGGTAGGTGGATGGCATCAGTCGTTTGCGGCGCTGAGAAGAGGTGGGCATACTGAACACTCTTATCGCATATTTCGTGCTCAGCTCGCACCTGCTCCCTTCAATTTAATAGAAAGTTTGATTGATGAGTGCATTTGGCGCGATCCGCCAGCGGTAGTGCACCACCGAATCAATGGTCATACAATCGCCGATAACCAACTATACGAGCTCGAAAACAAGCTCATTGCCGATGAGATTGACTATGCGCCATTCTCAGCCCAATATCAGGGTCAAATTATTTTCTGATGGCCCTCGCAGTATGTCAGACTTAGCTTGTCAATATTTCAAATGATAGCTTCACTTTTGAAGTTTAAGTGTTTAAAGCGTAGAAGGTCAAAATAGGGTAACCATTACGTGGATAGTTTTCTATAGCAAGCCTATTTTGACGATAATGGCCTGCATGTCAGGTGGTTGTCCTCATATTGTGTAGCCGTTTGCAGTTATAGGCTAATGTCAATTTTCCCGTTGTAAGTTGTCGCTTAATTGGATGTAGAAGAATAGATGATGAAATTTCATTTACCTCAACTTTAAATTCTAGAAAATAGTGGGAAGGAGAGATGAATATATGTCTTATGTAAAAAACAAAGAGTGTGATGAGGCGCACTCCCAATTGCATAAACTCAATAGCGCCCCATTGGGCTCTGATCGTAGTCAACCCATCGCCTTAAGTGACAAGGATTCTAAATCAAGCCCATCTACCCCAACGCCAAAAGTTTCCTGTTTTACTACCTGCATGGGGAGGAGACATCATTTAGAACAAACTCTTCGCCGAAACCTGGAATGGAACAAGGATTATCAGAATGCCGAGTTTGTGCTTTTAGATTACAACTCAGGTGATCGACTCGGAGACTGGATACGCGATGAGATCTGGGAATACATCCAATCTGGACTGTTAGTTTATTATCGCTATGAAGAAAGTGACTTTTTTAAGTATAGTCATTCAAGAAATTTAGCGGCCAGGCTTTGCAGAGGAGAAATTATTTGCAATTTGGACGCTGATAATTTTACTGGACAGGACTTCCTGTTTTATATCGAAGAACAAATGGAAACCACAGACTTTTTAGTTGGGTGTGAATTTGATGGCAAAAAATTTTCACCAATTGAAAGGATTGAGGGAGACTATGGCACTACAGGACGCATGGCTGTTCGACGTCAGCATTTCCTTGAAGCAGGAGGCTATGATGAATCTATGGTAGCCTGGGGTTACGAAGATATGGACCTGTTTCATCGCATCAGCCTGGCCGGGGATTTAATTGTCAATCCATTGACCATCGATTTTTGGATTGCATTGTTCACGGCGATGAAGAGCGAATAGCCAATACGGAAGAAAAATATATTGGTCGCGGTGGAGCAGCAGAGGACGGTTCTCTGGTGAGGCATATTGGCGTAAGCAAGAACAATATAGCTCAGGGTAAGCTAGTAGCGAATCAAGGAAATTTTGGTTGCGGGAATGTGGTAAAAAATTTCACAGGTGAGCAGCTTAGCCTCACACCAATTCATGTTTCTGATCAGAACCCCTGAAAATAAGATAATTCAGTTCTTGCCAACTGGATCAACCCGATGAATGGCCTAAGTTTCACCGATTTAGAATACGCTGCAAAGAAGAAACGTACTCGCAAGGAAATCTTCCTCGAGGGCAAGGTCGACTGCCGATTGAATTGGAGTCGATGTTGCGCATTTACTTCATGCAACAGGGGTATGGGTTGAGTGATTCAGCCATGGAGAACAGTTTTGTCTGACATTATGTCCATGAAACTATTTGCGAAGCTAACGTTGGATGTGATCCCAGATGAATTAACTATCCTTCGTTTTCGTCATTTATTAATGCGTGAGCACTTAACGGAGAAGTTATTTCGCAAGACAGGAAAGTACCCGTCGGAACGCAACCTTATCTTGAGCGATGGAGCGATTGTGGATGCGACGATTATCTGTGCGCTGAGTTCGACATCGCATGACACTGGTTTTTTTTTGGGTGACGAAAGAAGATGATTTTGAGGATGCGACTGAATGACACTTTGCGGTAGACTCTTTGATGACCTGTCCTCTCAATTGTGGCTCTGTGATGGAATGGGTGCCCATTTCAGCATAATCCGCGTCGTTTGAGATGGGCAGATCAAATCATTATTTTTAGGTTCGGGAGCTAACAGCGTCCCGCCGAGCGAGGTTTTATTCAGAGGTTTAATGTCGTGAGATCGAGTAGTGAAGACGAATATTTTCGACGTGATTATTCTGGCTGAGCCAGACATAAAGATGCTTCAAAGACAATGATCATTTATAGCTTTGCAACCCGTCCAGATTTTTTGCTTGGTCAATTGTTCCCCAAAGCCAGAGTGTTAAACGCCTCGCCGTTTGAGGACGGTATACACATCCCGATGCATAACGATAACCCGGCTGATGGAGATCTTGATGAGATTGGGATTTGGTTATTTCACTTGAATATTTCCAGGTCGGACAAGTGGTTTAGAGATCGACAATCGGTGTTAAGCCGTATTCAGGTTGCCGGTTATCGCATTGTTAATGGTGGGATAACTGACATTCTTAAGACCACGATTCAGCAACACAATTGCCAACTAGGATTACCCACCGTGACGATGTTAGATGACGATGAACCGGATACCCAGGTCATCGTTAAGACAAACTACAACTACGGTGCTGTGGGAGAGTCGTGGTTGAACCGATCTCAGTTGGAAGCTTTAGGTTTGGTAGATATCTCTACATGCTCCGTAAAAGCGTTCGATGAGTATTATTGTTGTCGATTCGAGGAAGTCGATTACTCGGTCCGGGCGGATTCCAGACTGGTTGTTGAGCGGTACGTTGAGAACCCAGAGGGCAAATTCTATCGATTTTACCGCTGTGGTACTCGCGCAGTGCTGTCTGAGATCATCTGCGATAGGAAAATCAAAAAAATGCGTCCTGGATTACCTCGCAAAAATTGGTATTACCTTTTTGATGCTCCAGAGTCTGATTCTCCCATAGTGATGAATGCGATCCGGTTTTGTCGCGCCATTGACCTTGAATTTGGTGCGTTGGACCTGGCGGTTGATGAAAGCGCAGTGCCATACATTATCGATGTGAATCCCACTCCAGGATGGGGGAGCGAAACCCAATCCGACATTCTCAGCTTTCTAAGAGAAGGGTTTAAAACTTGAGTACACTGACAACCTGTTGTCTGCTCTAACGCAACTTTTATAAAGGATCATTGTCCACCAGTTTTGTAAGTGCTATCATTTATCCAATGAACTCAGGCGAAATAACCTAGGAGATAAGATGCGCATAGATTTGATAAACCCTCAGCCAGGCGGTGTTGATGCCCCTGTACGAGAAACTCCTGTCTTTCAGGCCATTGTGTTTCTAAAGATCGCTCTGGTTGCGATGTTAGGCTGGACCCCAGGAATCGCGCACGACACCAAATCGGATTCTGAGTCATCCGTCATTGTCAATTCGGTAAGCGAAGATGCTCAGTGTCATTTCCCGGACAGCGCTTTGGTAACATCTAGCGGTAAGTCAGTGCAGTTTTATGAAGACCTTGTCAAGGATAAGGTCGTGGCCATAAATTTCATATTTACTGACTGCACGACGGTGTGCTCCCCCGCTGCAATCAAAATGAGTCACCTTGAACAAATGCTCAAGCAAAGAGACGCATCCGACGTAGGCCTGATATCGGTTTCCATTGATCCTGTTACCGATACTCCAGAGCGTTTGAGTGAATGGAGTGATCGGTTTAATCCCGGACCCGACTGGACATTCTTGACCGGGGAGAAAAGGACGGTAGATGATTTGCTCAGAGCACTAAAGGTGTTTACACCAAACTATGAGGATCACCAACCTATCATGATTGTCGCTAACGATGCGACCCAAAGCTGCCGCTACGTTAACGGCTTATCGTCTGCGAAATTCATGCTCCAGGCGATAGATAGAATTCTGTAAGGAGTGAATAAATATGTTCAGTCATGCTTCTCAAAAACGATTTTTTATCCCGATTCGCTGCGTTATCAGTATCGCTTTTTGTTTGGCGATAGCTTTTTCTCCAAAGGGTTTCTCTAATGTGGAAGTCACCCAGGAGAAGATGCTGAGCGATATTCATCAATACTTTGGCGACATACCGTTGCTGGATCAGCACGGTCAGCATTTTAAGTTCTTTGATCTGATACGTGATAAAGTGGTAGTGCTGACGCCGTTCTTGACTCGATGCGAGAATTTTTGCCCCTCAGTGATGGGAATGATGCTGATCACGCAACAGAGATTGGGAGATCGCTTTGGCAATGATGTGTTGTTCCTGTCGGTGACATCAGATCCAGAATACGACAGGCCCGAGATAATTCTGGACTATGTTAGTAAGTTTGGGATTCAGTCGGGTTGGCACTTTCTGACTGGGCGTCCTGATGTGATGGATTACTTACAGCGTCGACTAGGGTTTATTTTGCAGAAGGAAACACCACCATCAGCAACATAGCGTAAAGATGTACATTATGGATGCAAAAAAGGACTTCAGAGTGGCAACCGTCAGTGGTCAGATGGATCCAGACTGTTTGGTCAAAATCCTTGATAAGGCCCGAACTCACTCATTAGGAGAGCAGGTCCCCTCAGTGGCAAAAATGTGTTGGGAATAATGCATAAACTAACTCTTTTCAACTGCCGGTTGATATCAGGTAGGTCTTTCAGGTAGGTCTGATAAGTCAATCGAGCCTGATCCATTGCGACTCACGAGTCCGTTTAGCTGTATCGGTAGTGGTAACGTATACCCCGCCCGTTCCAATCCTGCGGTTGGGTCCAAATGTAACTTCGGGTATCAGTCCTGTCGGAAAGCCTTGAATTTGCTCTATGGCGTCAGTCAACGTTTTGCGATTAACGCTGTATCCTGCCTGAATTAACGCCTCCACCAGGATCTTTGCCGCCGCAACCGCTTGCAGCTGCTCCTGTTGATAAGGTTGGTTAGTACTGTCGCCGCCGTCATCAAACAGTTGTGAAAACTGGGACAGTGCTCGGGGGCGTTGGTCCCTAGGCAAAGTGTTCCAGGAAAAATTGAGCTTACTTCCTGCCACTCCTGGGGTTCTGGCAAAAATATACCGTGCGACCGGGCCGGGACTATAGTAATCTGGTTTGAGGTTTGTTTTGGATATCTCATTCACGAGTTTTCGGCCGTATTCGCTGGATGAGAACAGGAAAACAGAATCAACACGTTGACGTTCGAACATTGCGACAGCGTTTTCCAGATCGGTATCGGGCGATAACAGCACGCTGTGTAAGTCCACAAGCTTATTGCGAGACAACTCGTCGAAAGCGACCTGGGCGATACGTTTCCAGTTGACGACATCGTCACTCACTACAGCAACACTCTGGCGCCTGTCTTTCAATTTAGAGGAAAGCGCGATGGCTAACGCTTTGCTGTCATAATCCAACCCTGGAATCAGATGAAAGATGGGCGATCTAGGGGTGTTCGTATTAGGCAAGAGGGTAAAGGAGCCAATATTGGGGATATCGTTTTCATCCAGAGCGCGTGTCACCTCGGCCTCATACCCATGCATGTATGTAGTCCGTCCTGAAAAAAGGCGCGATGTCGTTAGCGATCATGCGTCATTTT
>JAALKB010000297.1:2890-3201 GCA_011088265.1 Gammaproteobacteria bacterium | reverse complement strand
TAGATACCGATGGAACTGTTGCATTGTACGAGTACACCTCTCAGTCAACATCCGAAAGCTTAGTATTGACCCGTGTAAGCGGTGACGGCGGATTAACCGGCAATGTTAAAAGCGGTGACGCTTTCAATGCTGGTGCATTATTCGTTCAAGCTAACGTACTAGGAACCCCAATCGGTTATGCATTAGCCATGGGTAAAGACGCTATGTACTACGCAAAAGGAAAAATCTACGGTGAGCAAATCTTCCATTACGACGATTTCGCGAACAGTGGAAACGAAGCACACTTGTCAGCTGTTGGTGTTCAATCCGTT
>JAALKB010000297.1:2385-2880 GCA_011088265.1 Gammaproteobacteria bacterium | reverse complement strand
CAATCCGTTTACGGAATGGGCGCACGCAAGGACACTCGTGGCAGAATTCCTTCTGTTCAACTTATCGAAGTTGTTCGTCAGGTTCCTGGTCTTTCTTTGACCCAGTAAACCTAATGGTTCGGAATTTCCCCTCCCATTAAACCCTCGGCCTCTCTCCTGCGTATGCGGGGGAGAGGCTTTTTTATATCATGAAAATAATAATAATTGGAAAAAGTAATCAAATGGGTGCAACACCCAATATTAGACTTAAAGGCATGTCTCAAATGAGATATAATTTCTTGTGGGATCCGGAAATTAGGCATTTTGCTTATGAACCGAAAGACCAAAAAGAAGCGGATGATATTTTCAGGACACAGGGTCGGATTTACCGAACCATGTACTTTTCTGTTTGGCTTGATACTCCCAAGGCTGAGCCCGAGGCTAAGGTCTCTGCTGGTGCGAAATCTCGCCCAAAGCCAATGCCAAAGGCTAAAAGCCCACCGGTCGCAGAAGCGG
>JAALKB010000297.1:0-2375 GCA_011088265.1 Gammaproteobacteria bacterium | reverse complement strand
CCCCCCCCCCCCCCCCCCCCCCCCCCCCCCCGCCCCCGCTCTCCTCTATGCTCGGCGCGGATGCAGCCGCCGATCTTCCACAAATCGATCAGGATCGTATTGGTATCTATATCAATCAGGCGTACCGCGAATGCTATACTCCGATTGATGGTAAACGTCCAATGTGGGCAGAGAAAAAGTTTACTCTGTCATACACTGCCGATCAGGCGGGTGCTGATTTATCTAAGGAAGTAACTTCGGTTAATAAGATTCCTGTTCTGGTAGGAGAGGGCCCACTTTCTCCAATGACTGGGCCAGAAGCTGAAATAAGAGCCCGATCGCTTTTCTCTTGGGATTTTAGAGCACCTTCTGGCCGCGGTCTTAATTTTCCCCATTACAAAGAGAATGAACCGGAAAAAGGTAGACCAATTTGGTACTACATAGATAACCGTGATCATGGAACTGATACTGAAGTAATTCCAAGGTTCTATCTATATCCTGTTCCCGAAAAAGCGTACACCGTTGAGCTTTTTGCCAATATTGTACCCTCCGAATTAAGCCTTGATACTGACACCCCAAGAATACCATCCGATTTGGTTTGGGATATTATGTATCCAATGGCTCAGGGAAAATTACTTTCTGATCCCCGCTATAATGGGGATAATAAAGAATTTATCGCTCGCATGGCTGATGAAGCAAGAAAACGGCTTCGTCAAATGGTCACTCCTCAAAAACATAAAGGCTCGCTGAGATTGGGTAAACGAGTCGGTTGGTAATGGCTCGGGATCTGACAATTCGGCCATTAGGTCGTCCTAAGGTATCGAAAGATAACCAGGCTGGGTTTAATACTTTGGTTCGCAAGTATGTGGCTCAAGGTCCGCGGGCAAGTAAAGCGGGTATTGAAGATGCGAATAATCCTTTGTTTCTACCTGTTGGAAGTGTTGATGAAGAATTTACGGACTATAAATTAGTTGATCAGAGTATAGAACCTTCTCAGAGTTCTATGGATAAAGCTTATGTAAGCCGAACATTTGTTGATTTGCGTGAACGCTGGGTTTCAGAATCAATAACTCAAACACCCGATCTAACAAAAATAAACCGTAAATTCGTAGTTCTAAGGGGACAAAATGACACTTACGGATATAGTGCATCTGCCTGGGCGAAGCATCCAAGTAATGCGACTGTTAAAAATAATTCTGAAGATCCATGGGATTATATTCCCGCACAAGTAAGTCTTGGTAGACCCGCTACAAACAGTATAGACCTCAGTAATTCAGCGGATGATGGGTTAACATACACCCCATATGTTTCAATCAGTGGCACCTCTCAATCATTTGCAGACTATTTAACATCAGAAGTAAGTACTGCTGATATGGGTACTTGGTTACCTGGGAAAGCTAGTGTTCAAATGTCTAGTCCTGGTCTAGATATGTGGGATGTAGAGTGGGTAACTCACGGTAAACCGTATTGGACATTTGGCACAACCAGTCAGCGCGGAGGTAGCAAGTCGCAGGCGATGACTATTGTTGATTTTGACCACTTAGGGTTAAAATTATCAACTGTTGGTGGATCTGGAAGTAGTAGCACAAGTGCCATTAAGGCTAAAACCTATAATTTTGTTATAGTCGCATCTGAACTTCCTGAATCTGTTGCTCAAGTAGCGGGCGGATCGGGTTCTTCGGGCGGCAGTTCACCCTCCGTAAACCTTGATTTTCACATTCAAGGATATGAAGGTCGTGGCTGGACATTTAAGCAGTTTATCAAGAATGCGGTTTGGACAATAAACACGACGGAAAATTTAAGCTTTCCCACATACGGTGGAAGTTTAAAAGCTGTTGGGGAGAAAGACCCGTATATAATGAAGTTTGATAAAGGCCCGTTTGAAGCTGGTGTTGGTTATGTTGGGGGTGGTAAATTTGCAAATGTTGACGGTTCAAATTTACCAATGTTTCAAGGTGCTATAATTTCAAATATTGGTGGGCAGATTACTTGGACGGGTACGCAGTTAAACTTAACTTCAAACGGTACACAGGTGTCAAATATAGTATCTACTAAAATAAACCCCATACATAGTTACGAGACTACTAAGATATGGAAGGTTCAAATAGCTTATGTTGGGTAATGAAGACACAGAAAATAGGTTAAATCAGCTTGAGGCAAAAGTTGAAGAGCTTACAAAACAATTAGAAGAAACCGATGAGTCTATTGGTGACTTGGAAGACAGCTTTGAGAGTGATAAAGCCAACATGTTCTCTGTTGACCAAAATGCACCTCCTTTTCAAGTGCACTGGATTACTCCAGATGAGACTGAATCTTTTTCAAGCTGCGATGATATAGATTCGGTAGCTAAAGCTCAAAAAGCCTTCAAGGAAGCTGCTGATCACAGAGACAGCTCG
>JAALKB010000056.1:20463-21983 GCA_011088265.1 Gammaproteobacteria bacterium | reverse complement strand
AAGTATGGGTAGGGATTGCCGAGACGCAGGTATACATAGAAATGCTGCCACTGTGGTAAGCAGGGTGATTATGGTTAATACAGTTCGCCTATCATACCGATCCGAGAGCGCACCAATTGGCCATTGCAATAAGACCGTTCCTACTATCGCTGAAGCCATAAAATAAGAAATATTTTCAAGATCCAGTCCAAGACGTTGCCCATAAACTGGCCCTAAAGCGAAGAATGTTGCTGTTACCAGACCGACCATGAACATTCCAAGGATTCCCAGAGGGGAAGTTCGGTAAAGTTCCTTTAAACTGATATTAACGGACTCTTCAAATTTTGGTGTTTTGCTTGCAGAAAGTAAGAGCGGTACTACTGCCAATGAAATGAGCACTGAGGTCAATACAAACAGAGGATAATCTCTGGGGTCTGCGAGATTGAGAAATAGTTGGCCTATACCGACACCAACATAAGTAACGACCATGTACATCGAAAGTAGCTGCCCACGGTTCTGATTAGTTGCACGATCGTTTAGCCAACTTTCCGCTACAACATACAAGCCCGCAAAACAGAATCCGCTGATAAGTCTTAGACCAATCCAGACAGGTATCTGGATGAAGACTGCGTGTACCAATATCGTTGCAGATGCAAGGGCTGCGAGCGCAGCAAAGGTACGGATGTGACCCACCTGAATCATGATTTTAGGTGTCATGATAGAACCGGAAAGGAAGCCCAGATAGAATGAGGACATAATAATTCCCGTCACTGTAGTCGAGAACCCTTCCTGGTCTGCTCTCACTGCCAATAGTGTTCCTTGAAGCCCGTCTCCTAACATGAGTATTCCAAAACCCAATAGTAAAGCCCAGGATGATTTTAGCGATACCAGTAGAGTAGATGAATGGTTAGAGGTGGTTGGCATGGAAATATTGTCTAATGGATCGGTATACCAGAATTTTATGTTAGTAAACCGCTCGTGATCATCAATAAAGTAATCACTTTGCTGAATTCAAAAGGATATCATATACCACATGAGTAGAAGAGGAAGGCACTACAGGTATTCGTGAAAGTTGTGATTTGATAGCTCTGCGGTTTTATTATTCAAATTATTGAGAACAGAGGATTGGCAAGTGTGATGCTCCAGGGTATGTTAACGTGCTCTTATATCCATTACCAAACCGGGGCAATGAAGTTGAGTAACGAAAACGAATTGAGGAGTCATTTTATTGGGTGGCAATGTCGGCTAAGGCAGCATGCAGTGCGTAAGCATGAGGGTAAACCGACTGCTGGAATGCAAGCCGATGTCAATATCAATGATGAATCATTCGGAAAGGTGACTATGATGATTGTGAAGTCAGACTCCGTTGATATTGTTAGTGAATTTAAATTCATGGCGAATAAAACTCAGGATCCTAAAATTCGATACGATAATGCCATTAAGTTTCTTTCAGAGTATTATTATCAACGTCCTGTTGAATTTGATGAAGAGCTAACAGCGGTATTCTCACTAGATAGTCAACTTGCTGAGAAAATCGTTGG
>JAALKB010000056.1:0-20363 GCA_011088265.1 Gammaproteobacteria bacterium | reverse complement strand
AATATCAAGCGACATATTGGCATAATTATCTATTTAACCCTAATATGCCAGGTGTTGTGACAATTGTTGGCTTTGTTCCCCAATGGGATAAGAGCTTTGTATATAGTAATTAGATGTAGGTTTTCTCGATGACTAAATTAAGTGTAAATCTGAATAAGATTGCATGGATACGCAATTCTCGCGGTAGGGATTATCCGAATGTAGTTGAATACGCCAGGAAATTTATTGATCTGGGAGTGCATGGGATTACCGTCCACCCCCGACCTGACGAACGTCATATTAAAATAAAGGATGTCTATGATCTTGCTGAATTACTGAGGGGATATGGTGATGTGGAGTTTAACGTTGAAGGGTATCCATCTGAAGATTTCATGCAGCTAGTGGGAGAAACAAAGCCGGATCAGTGTACGCTGGTACCGGATGCGCTAGGACAGTTGACATCGGATCATGGATGGCAAGTGACGGAATGTCGGAATATGTTATTAGAGACCAGGAGCAAACTCGATGCTTACGGCATTAGGAGCGCGCTATTTCTTGATCCTGACCTGATCCAGATCAAAGCTTCTGCGGAGCTAAATTTCGATCGCATCGAGCTTTATACGGAACACTTTGCTAATATGTATCACTCTAATAACCTACCTGAAGTCTTTGAAAAGTATAAAGAAGCGTCACTTTACGCAGAGTCGCTTGGCTTGGGAGTTAATGCAGGACACGACCTGGACCTGGCTAACCTCGGAAAGTTTCTTGAGATTGGCAATGTTCTGGAGGTATCTATTGGGCATGCGCTAACTGTTGAATGTATTGATTTTGGGATGCAAACAGTTGTCCAACGATATCTGCAGATTTGCGAGTGATCTGGCATAACTCTTCGGGCTATCAAAAGGGGAGCGCTATTTCACAAAGAAGGTAGGCAGGAAAGGTGAGGGTGCCAGTGAGTCTTCCATTGATATGGTTTTGAAATTGAATCGGTCTATGAGTTTTATTTCTGGTCCCAAGTGTTTGAAAAAGGGTTTGTTTTCCAGAATTTTTATCGCCTGATTTATTGAGAGTCTCCCCTGTAGTACCGGAGCATCAGTGGGAGCTGCTAGGATTCTGTTGCGTTTTATCCCTCGATAGACCGCTGGAGTGAAGTAGGTTGAAACGATATTTGTCTGATTTTCGAGGTTCATCTGCCTAAGAACACTGATGGCGGCCTCAGCCATTAACGCATTGCCAACAATGTAGTCGATATTTTGGTAGGCCTCCAGGGCTTCCTGTACCAATGTACGTTGGATTTCCTTACCTGTATCTCCTGACTTTGTCACCACAATTTCTATTTCTCCATCTTTGATGCCCTGACGAAAGCCCTGTTCAATAAACTTGACCCATCCCGCTCCTTTGGGGCCAGGGAACCACGCTACTCGCACAGGAGGTCCGCCCTGAGGGTGCCTTTGAGCAATGTACTCTCCCGTAACTCTTCCCATTTCCACCCAGGAAACCCCTGTTTTTGCGATGATACCGCTATCGTTGATGTCGTTAACAGTGGCCAGAACGGGTATTTCGGTGGCGATTTCGGAAATTGTTTTAGTTAAGTCATCGAAAGAAACGGTGCCCAGGATCAATGCATCAGCACCGGACTTTGTGCACTGCATAATCTGTTGACGTTGTCTTTCTATATTTGGGTATCCCCCTGCCTCAACCAGAGTAAATTTAGCTCCTAATCGTTTGGCTTCCTCGACCATGCCATAGTTTACATTTAGCCAGTAAGCATCCTTTAAGTGGGGGTAGGAGATGCACAGATGCCAGGGTTTCGAAGCTCGGGACGCAGGCGTATATTCAATAGGAGTGATCTGACTTTGATAATTAAAAGGCTCACTCCAGGAGTTTACTTTCCACTGCCTAATGTCTTCGGTGAAGCCATTGGACGAGTGTACAGCAAGGAATAAGACGAAAAGAAGCTGGTTCAGTTTTTTCATATTAATATCAATAAGCGACATCAAGATTTTTTGGCCTTGTCTATATTTTTATTACCAAAAAACCGAATTGAGGAATCTTCCACGCAAGTTTATGCCAGATGGCATAAAATACGGTAGTGCTAAATCGATGAATTTTCGTCAGTAGAATAACGACGGAGACGAACGGATCCGTCATTGATATTGGTGGGCGATTGACGTCAGAAATATTGGCAGAAATACCGACAGAAATACTTTGATGTAGTGTGACAAAAGGCTGATCCAAAGACACTCCCAGGAAACCTGCGTTGGATTTTCGGCATAACCTTACCAGGTTATTGACTGATGCCAGAGTAGAAGAATCGAGTCGGGCGTGTCCTGGACAATTAGAGCTAACTATTATTATTATCAAGCCAACCACTATCAGGCTAATTATTATCAATCGGATAATTACGATAACTCTTATTGCGACTATATGGTGAAAATTAGCATTACTGCCAAGCTGTTGATTGCTTTCGGGGCGGTGGCCTTATTGTCGCTTTTCGCTGCAGGAGTCGGCATTTTTGGTTTCCAGCGGATTTCTACAACCCAAAACTCCGTGATTAATCAAGCTATTCCAGTTCTGAAGGATGCTCATGCGCTGACCCGAATTAATACAAGAATCGGGGCTTTCGCCCAGCGGCTATTGGATGTTAGTGATCAGCGGCAGTATGAGGAGACCAGTGAGCAACTAAAACAGCATATGATTTCCTTTCGACAGTTAATCGATCGACTGGTACACCAGGAGTTTGCGGTTGACTATCTACAATCAATTAACCAGGTATTCAATCAGATAAATTTGATTCTTGGTAAACAGAATGAACTCGTGGCAAAACGTCTTGAGGTACAGGGAAGCATGACAGAGATGGCTGAGCGTTTGATTTCCAATACCGCGCAGCTAAGCGATCTGTCTAATTCACTGGTAGCAAACGCAGCGACGACCACGACCGCTGTTGCTTCCAGCCTTTATGATCTGGTCGAACAGGGGACGCCACCGTATAAGTTGTACGATGTGTTTGATCGACTTATCGAAGTGGACATCGATGAAATGGAAAGGATGTTTGAACTCCGTCTGCGGAGCTCAAATCTGAGTTCGATTGTGAGTCAGGTTGTTAAGGAAACAGAACAAACAGAAATTAATTCTCTAAAGCAAAAAGCCATTGAAGTGGTTTCCATCCTTGAAAGGCGAGTTAATGAAATTAACGATCCCCAGAGAAAATTTAAAGCTCATTCGTTGTTACGGAGTATGCGTCTAGATTCCGGACCGTTGAATACCCTCAATCTTTTTAAACTGAGAGAGCAGGAATTAGCCTTGCAAAATGCGTTGGCGGAATCTGATCAACGATACCGGGTGGAAGCCTCAAAGCTTAACTCTATTGTTAGCGGGCTGTCGAATTCCAGTGGTTCTGTGATGGAATTGGCAACTCGAAAAGCAGAGAGTTCGTTGCGTGAGAGCCGCCAACTTTTTATCTTCATTACGATTTTAGCTTTAGCTCTTATACTATTGATTCTATGGCGTTATGTACATGTCAACGTTATTCGCCGACTGCTGTCATTGAAAGAGGCGACACTTGCCATAGCTGGAGGGAATCTCGGATATAGAGTAGATAATTCGGGTAAGGATGAGCTCAGCAGTATGGCGGATGCCCTGGTTCTTTTTCGGGACAATGCCCGGGAGAAAGAAAATCTGGATCAGGAACTGCAAAACCATAAGAACAACCTTGAAAAAACGGTTAACTATCGAACCAACCAGCTAAGGCTGTCAAATGAGAAACTAGAAAAGGAAGTAGCAGAGCACGCCATCGCCAGGCAAAAAGCAGAACAGGCGAATCGTGCGAAAACTGATTTCATGGCAACAATTAGCCACGAATTAAGAACTCCATTAAGTGGTGCTCTTGGAACCTTGAACCTGCTTCATGCGACGGGGCTTACGCCGAAACAACGCGAATACCTAAATGCCATTGACACAGCGAATTCAGTGCTGCTGGATATTCTCGATAACGTTCTCGGATATTCTCAGGTCAGGGCCGGGAAGATCGACATAGAGCAGGAGAATTTTAATTTGCATGAGTTAATGCACAATGTTGTGAACGTAATGACCGCATCGGCCAAGCAGCGGGAAAATACGATGGTGTTAGAGTTGGATAATACTGTACCCGTTTGGTCAAAAGGGGATTCTGGAAAGTTAAACCAGATTCTGATGAATTTGATCGGCAATGCGATCAAGTTTACCCAAAAGGGAACCATTACAGTGACAGTGAGAAAAATTGATTTTGGTGATGACAAAACAAAAATTCAATTTGAAGTAATCGACACCGGAATAGGAGTAAGCGAAGAGAAGAGAGAAGAAATTTTTATGGCATTTACCCAAGGGGATTCCTCCACATCGAGGCGGTATGGAGGAATTGGATTGGGATTAGCTATTTGTAAAAGTCTTGTTGATCTGCTCGATGGGAGCATTAGTCTGTATAGCATTCTGGGTGAGGGCACCACAGTTTGCCTTATTCTGGATTTCGAATCCGCAGACAATGAAGATCTTAATCCCATGTCTGTGAACCAATTGGGGATGGGGGCTGCGGGAGCATTGGAACGAAAGATCGTCCTATTGGTTGAAGATGACGAAACCAACCGATTGGTTGTGAAGCATTATCTGGAATCCATGGGGCATACGGTGGTCGTTGCGGAAGATGGCCATATCGCATTAAAGGCACTTGAAACCCAGATATTAGATGTGGTTTTACTAGACATTAGTTTACCTGGTGCGGATGGCATGGCCGTTGTGAAAAAAATCAGGCAGAGTGAAATAGGGTTATCTACTCGATTACCGGTGATCGCAATGTCAGCCCATGTGTTTAATGAAGAAGTAGAACGTTATCTGGAAGCAGGAATGAATGGTTTTATCGGTAAACCATTCACACGTGATGACCTGGCATTAACACTATCTGATACTCTGGGGGAAGTTGACGCTGCTGGAGATGTTGATAATGTCATTCAGTCGGCGGGCTCAGTTGCCCAGGTCCGGGAGAATATCAGCGATACTCGACCAGACCCTTCAAAACCATTGGAGGGGAGTCCGCGGCAATCGATACTGAATCAGAATCTGATTCGCGATGATCTGTCTTATCTTGGCCGGAAAAAAGTTATGGAACTGGTTTCAATTTATCGGAAAAATATCACTAGTGATATCAACGAGTTAAGGAACTACATGGACTCAGAAGATCAGGAGGCGGTTACCCGGTTAGCTCATAGAATGAAAAGCGGAGCCGGTAATCTTGGGTTTTTATCTCTGTTCCACTTGCTTGATGATGTAGAGAATGGGAAAAGAAAAGAAAGCGAAGTGATAAGAGAAATTGCTGATTGCAGCAACGCATCCATTCAGGCATTGGATGACTTTGTTGCATCAGTAACTGGTTCACAAAACATGTAACCTTCCCCATGGATGGTCTTTATCAGGGTTGGCTTTTTGGGGTCAATTTCCATTTTTTGCCTTACCCTTCTAATTAGAACATCAATGGTTCTGTCATTGGGGTTCCAGCTACGATGGGTGATGCAATTCATCAACCTTTCTCTGGACAGCGTTTGTCCAGGATGGGCGGTAAAAGTAGCCAGTAGATCCAATTCAGCTCTGGTCATCTCCATTTCTTCTCCGGACGGAGACGTGAGCGTTCGCCGAAGCGGGTTAAGTCCCCAACCAGCAAATAGTTTCTCATGGTTTACCCTGGGTGATGATTGCGCTTCCGCCCGCCTCAGCAACCCTTTCACACGGGCGAGCAATTCCCGGAAATTAAAAGGTTTCGTCACGTAATCGTCAGCGCCAATCTCTAGCCCGATAATTCGATCTACTTCGCTGTCCTTTCCGGTAACGAGAATAATGCCAATGTTGGAATTGGATCGCAGGTCTCTGGCGATAGAGAGGCCATCGTCATCGGGAAGGTCAATGTCGAGCAGAACCAAATCTATTTCCCTGGTTTGCAGGTGTTTTCTCATTTGCTGGCCATTGCTGGCCGTCGCGATGCCATACCCTTCCGGTTCGAAATATGACTTCATCTTCGACTGGGCAATTTCATCATCTTCCACAATCAGTAAGTTAGCCTTCTGATTACTCGTTTCACGTTGCATTTTTGTTAACAATTTTTAACAAATAAAATCACTTTTTTAACAAAACTTGTCTAACTCGTTTGTATATGATCTCTATCATAGCGCAGGTTAGTTCCAGAGTGTATGAGGATAAGATGGAAGATAGCTCCTGATTTTCCACTGAGAACATTCGGAATTGGCGCCATAATAACGATTAATTCCCCGGAGGAAGTTATGCAAAGAAAACTAATCACTGCAGCTGCTATTTTGGCTACTGCAGGTTTGATTAATGTCGCGTCAGCGGCGGTTCCTGAATCGGATGATCCAATTATCATTGTTCAGAATAACTGGACCAGCCAATTGGTTCTATCCAATGTTGTTGGAAATGTGTTGGAGAGCATGGGATATACTGTTGAATACACTCCTTCCGATTCTCAGCTCCAGTTTACAGCAATCGCAAATGGTGACATGCACTTCCAGGTTGAAGCCTGGGAAGGTTCAATGAAAACCGCTTTCGAAAATGCAGTTGAAGAAGGCATGATCGACGCTGGAACTCATGATGCGGTGACTCGTGAAGAATGGTGGTACCCCTCTTATATGAATGACATGTGTCCAGGTCTTCCTGACTGGAAAGCACTCGATGCCTGTGCCGAGAAATTTGCGACTGCAGAAACTGCACCTAAAGGACGCTTTGTTGGTCCTCCAGCAGATTGGGGAAAACACTATGCTGAGCGTATCGAAGCACTGGAAATGAATTTCACTGCGATCAACGTAGGTCAAGCGGCAACACTTTGGGCGGAGCTTCAAGCTGCGTATGATCGTAAAGAGCCTGTTGTACTGTTCAATTGGACTCCTAACTATATCGAAGCGGTATTCGAAGGCCAGTTCGTAGATTTTCCTCAGCCAGAGCCTGCATGTTTCGAAGATCCAGCATGGGGACCTAACTCTAATGCGGTCGGAGATTGTGGTGCAACTCATGCTGGATGGTTGAAGAAAGCGGCGTGGAGTGGAATGGCGGATAAATTCCCTGCTGCCTGGGGTGTTATTCAGAAAATCAACTTTAACAATGCCCAGATCGCTTCTGCATCTTCGTTAGTCGATGTTGAAGGAATGTCTCCTGAAGAGGCTGCTGTTAAGTGGATTGAAGACAATGCTGATGTTGTTGCGTCCTGGCAGTAATTAAAGGTTCGTCACTACAATAAATGTAAATACAATTATCAATACAATTAGGTATTATTTTTGTCTTTTACTAAATGCACGTTGTAACATTACCGGGTATAGTTTCTATACCCGGTTTTTCTTTATACTAGGGAAGTAAAAATTCTGATTTCCCATTCACTGTTGCGATTGACTGCTCATATTGACTGTTTATATTGACTATTTCTAACTGGTTATGTTTAAAGACGTAAAAGCCCAAAACGTATCGTAAAAACTACCAGGCCAGATAACGCTCGCTTTTGGGGCTGAAAACAGAAACATAATAAGCTTGATCAGAAAATCTTCGGAATGGAAGTACCGAAAATACAATTAGGGCTTCATTAAAAATAAAGGCTGCAAATGAACAACGAAGTACAAATATCATGTCGAAATATCTGGAAAGTGTTCGGTACAAACCCCGAAGATTTTCTTGCCAGACACAATGGGCAGCCTTCTGATGAAGACTTCGTGAACGAAGGTTATATTGGTGCGGTTCGGGATGTCTCTTTCGATGTTCGAGCTGGAGAAATAATGATCATTATGGGTCTTTCAGGATCTGGGAAATCCACGGTAATACGCTGCATTACCCGGTTGAATGATCCAACCGCAGGAGAAATCGATTTCGAAGGAGAGAATATACTTGATGTCACTCCCAAGGAGCTTATCGAGATTAGACGACATAAAATGGGCATGGTTTTCCAGAATTTTGGTTTACTTCCCCATCGATCAGTTTTAGATAATGTTGCCTTTCCGCTGGAAGTGCAGGGTATCGACAGGGCCACACGTAACGCGCGGGCCAAGGAGATGGTTGAACTCGTTGGATTAGGAGGAAGGGAAGACTATTTTCCCCGTGAGCTTTCTGGTGGGCAGCAGCAACGCGTGGGTATTGCCAGATCGCTTGCGGTTGAGCCGGATGTCTGGTTTCTTGATGAGCCATTTTCCGCATTGGATCCGCTGATTCGCATGGAGATGCAGGATGAATTTATTCGACTCCAAAAGCTTCTAAAGAAGACCATTGTCTTTATTACGCATGATTTTGAAGAAGCCACGAGATTAGCCGATCGTATTGGTATCATGAAAGATGGGAGACTTGTTCAACTTTGTACTCCTGAGGAGATGGTTTTGAATCCCGCCGATGAATACGTTGCCGAGTTCGCAAAAAAGGCACCTCGAGGAAGAATTATCTCCGCCCGGGCAGTTATGGGGCCACTGGTGGATACGGTTTCGGCTGAAAATGGAGTGAATGCGACTACGAAAATTGGTGATATCGCTGCCCAGGTATTGAATTCCGATGCTCCCGTCGCTGTCCTTGATGACAATGGTAAGCCCATTGGAGCTGTTGATCGCGCGATGATAACGGACGCGTTATTCGGAGAAGAGGGATAATGACGGTGACTGCCAGCGATCCGGGAGCCGGTGCAATGAAAAACAGTATTGGTGTTCTGCTCAAAAAGCACACCTTGCTTGCCCAACTCGTTGGGATAACTGCGATAGGCATGATCATCTCGATGGTTTGGGAGGGTGCTATCCGTTGGCCCGCAGAGCTGGTTTTGCCCCTGAAGTTCTGGTTAACGGACTTTTTCAAATGGCTTGGCAAGGAAGCGGCGATTGGTGATTACAAGTTTAAGGAATTTACGCGTTCAATCTCCTGGGTTCTGGCGCAACCACTAAAATGGACTGAGTACGCGTTATTTAGAGGAATAAAGATGCTTGGCTTACCTCCAATTCCATGGGTTGCTTTTGTTATTGGAGTGGGGATATTGGGCCATTGGATTGGCGGTGTTAGATTGGCCATTTTTTGTATTGTCAGCTTCGCTTATCTTGCTGTTTTTGGACTGTGGAAAGATTCAATGAAAACACTGTCCGTGGTCCTCGTTTCTGTTCCTTTTGCTGCGATTATTGGTTTGTGGTTGGGGATCTGGGTGACACGTTCCCGAAAGGCAGCAGCGATTATCACTCCGATGTTTGACCTGATGCAGGCGACCCCGCATATGGCGTACCTGGTGCCAATTGTTATTCTTTTTGGTTTTGGGCAAGTTCCAGCAATGATGGCGACAGTAATTTTTGCTATGCCCCCGATGGCGAGATGTGTCATTCTGGGAATTCAAACGGTACCCAGCGATGTCATTGAATCAGGAAGAATGTCGGGTTGTACACAGCGACAGCTTTTATGGAAAGTCCAATTACCTACGGCAAAACGTACCTTGATGCTAGGGTTGGATCAGGTGGTAATGCAGACCCTGGCAATGGCGGTTATTGCCTCCTTAGTGGGTGCTGCGGGTTTGGGGCAAAAGTTATTATTTTCTTTGCAGCAATTGCGACTTGGCGCCGCAGTAGAGCAGGGGCTTGCGATTGTTTTAATCGCAGTTGTCCTTGATCGTCTAACTCAAGCCTATGCCTATCGGCAACCTCAACATCTTCTCATTCATAAAACGTGGTTTCACAAGCATGCTCATTTGTTGACGTTTTTAGTTGTGCTTATTGTTACTTTTTTTCTTGCCAGCTTTTGGAAAGAGCTTGCAATCCTGCCTAAAAAACTAACTTTTACACTGGGTCGGGATCTGGATCATGTGGTGAGATGGATCTCAAAAGAATCTTATGACTACATTCAGCCGGTTAGAGATTTCATAACGGTATCCATGCTTATTCCTTTGCGCGATTTTTATCTCTGGATACCCTGGCTTGTGGTAATGGGAATCGTTGGAGTGGCTGGCTTCTATTTAGGCGGTTTGGCGGTCGCGGGCCTAACCTGTTTTTTAATTGGCATGATAGTTATCACAGGTTTTTGGGTTCCTGCTGTACTAACAGTTTATCTGGTATCCGCTTCGGTCGTGATCTGTATACTCATCGGTTTGCCAATTGGTATATGGGCTTCCAGATCGGAGAGAGTCGCCAGGGTCAGTATGTCAATATGCGACACGCTCCAGACCTTTCCGTCATTTATTTACCTGATCCCTGTCATTATGCTCTTTAAGGTTGGCGATCTATCTAACATTATTGCTATTTTAGCCTATGCCAGTGTTCCCGCTGTCAGGTACACCTATCTGGGGCTAAAACGAGTACCGGAGGTGCTTAAAGAAGCTGCGCTGGCGAATGGTTGTACTCCATCACAGAAGTTCTGGAAAGTAGAACTTCCGTTTGCTCTGCCTGAGATCATGTTGGGAATCAACCAGACAATTATGATGGCGCTTGCGATGACAGCGATCACTGCATTGATCGGTTCTCAGGACCTTGGGCAGGAAATCTACCGTGCCTTGCCGACTGCAGATACGGGCCGAGGAATATTGGCTGGGCTAGGAATTGCATCCATAGGGATTATCGCAGATCGCTTGATTGGCGCATGGGCGAAAGAGCGAAAAGCGATTCTGGGAATTAGTTAGGTTATGTAATACCGATCCCAGGGGCTTATGATGATGAATATAGCTAATACCTGGTGTCGGGCTATCTGTGCTGATACAAACGTAGAATGCTCCAGGAGTGTGGGAAAATGTCTATAGATATGAACAGTATTGTGCGCGTCCGTGAGCCCGGGCTGGGTCAGGACTGGCTTGGAAAGGAACGATATGTCGTCAAGGGCGGGGGTGTCGTTGTGCTTCCGGTATTAATTGGTGATTCAGTGGAAATTCGGGACCCGGAAGGTCTGCAAGAGGTCCATGTTCTGGCATTTAATTCGGTTAGCGAAATTGTCACTGACCAACTGGGATTGGTGCCGGATATTCGAGGCACTGCCATTGCTGAAATGTTGCACAGTCCATCATTGTCAGCGCTAAAGATTAAGCAGAAACTTGATTCCTTCTCAATAAATCCTGGTGATGCAGAAGCTGCCAGAGTACTCAGTGGTAGACCTGGAGAGGATACGAATACAACGTTTACCAGCGCAACAGAGGCAATTTGTCTGATTTGTGCACCAGCAGCTCCCATGTTGGTTTATGAACAGAATCCTCCCACCGATCTGGAAGTTTTTGTTACCCGGGCTAATCCTGGTGTCATTATCGCTAATGAACTGCCAGATCCATTAGGAGAACAGGCAATTGATTTGCGGATCGATGCGTCGACGGCAAAAGCCTATGAGGTCAAGGCGGGAGAGTATATTCAGATTATCGACGTTGATGGTCGGCAGTGTTCTGACTTCCAGTGTTTTGATATGGCCAAGTTGGATAAAGGGGTTGAGCGTTGTCTCGATGCAACTACAACACGAGCCTTAATGGGATCTGCTTATCCTGGTCCTGGTCTGTTTTCGAAATTTTATGATGTTGATTTTGAACCGATGCTTGAGGTTGTTCACGATACTTGTGGTCGGCACGATAGCTTTGGGTTGGCTTGTACAAGTAAGTACTACGATGAAGTCGGCTACCCGGGGCATGTTAACTGTTCCGAAAACTTCAACTTTGCTCTTATTGACTACCCTGTCGCGCCGAGAAAAGGGTGGATGGCGATGAATTTATTTTTCAATACCTTTTTCGACGATGCATATCAGTTTATGTTTGATGATCCATGGTCGAGATCGGGTGACTATGTCTTGATGCGTGCATTGAAGGACATGGTTTGTGTTTCATCTTCCTGTCCGTGCGACATTGACCCAGCCAATGGATGGGTGCCCACAGACATACACGTTAGGACTTACACCAAAGAGAACTTATTCAAACGCGCAATCGCGTTTCGTAAAACCACTGATTCCGAGCCTGAAATGACTAAAGAAACCGGTTTCCATTCAAAAACATCCTCGCTGACCAGAAACTTTACCGAGTACAACGGTTTTTGGCTAGCAAATAGCTTTACCAATCATGGTGCGGTATCTGAATACTGGGCTTGCCGGGAGGGAGTTGTTATTACGGATTTATCCCCGCTTAGAAAGTATGAGGTAGTGGGACCTGATGCTGAATTGTTATTGCAGACTTGTGTCACCCGAAATGTCAGAAAACTCGCCGATGGCCATGTTGTATATACCGCGATGTGTTACGAATCCGGCGGAATGATTGACGACGGCACTGTTTTCCGACTGGGGAAAGACAATTTTCGTTGGATTGGTGGAAATGATACTTCAGGTCTTTGGTTGCGGGAGCAGGCGAAGGAGCGCGGCCTTAGAGCCTGGGTAAAAGACTCGACTTCCCAGCTACATAATCTACAGGTACAGGGCCCCAAAAGCTTGTCGGTACTGGAAAAAGTGATTTGGACCAGACCCGATAAGGCTTCGATTAATGAACTAAATTGGTTTCGTTTTTCTATTGCCAGAATTGGTGATGATATGGGCGTTCCTATTATCGTATCAAGAACCGGGTATACCGGCGAAATGGGATATGAAATATTCTGTCATCCAAGGGATGCGGAAGCTGTTTGGGATGCTGTTTGGCAAGCAGGGCAGGAATTTTCGATTGCTCCTCTTGGGCTGGAAGCGTTAGATATGTTACGTATTGAGGCGGGTTTGATTTTCGCTGGATACGAGTTTTGTGATCAAACTGATCCCTTTGAAGCCGGTATTGGTTTTACTGTTCCATTAAAATCAAAGCAGGATGATTTTATTGGACGGGAAGCGCTGGTCAAAAGGAAGGAATCCCCTCAGGAAAAACTGATCGGCCTTGAATTGTCTGGTGGCGAAATCGGTGGCCATGGAGATGGAATCTTTATTGGGCGTGAGCAGATTGGTGTCGTTACCAGCGGTACCATTTCTCCTATGCTGAGTAAAAACATCGCTTTAGCTAAAATCAAGATAATCCACGCTGAAATTGGAAAAGAAGTAGAAATCGGGAAGCTGGATGGCCATCAAAAACGAATTCCAGCAACGGTGGTTGTGTTTCCCCACTTTGATCCAAAGAAAGAGCGTGTACGCGGTAACTACGAATAGTTTCTCTGCTAGATCTAGATTATTTTTTAGCGAACTAAAAGTCAGAGAAGGAGCTTAGCGCGCGCTATTCATATTCATGCTCCCTATCCTCTCCATATTTGTTATTAGCGTGGTTATTTCGTGGGATTTCCCCAGGCGATCTTCATGATGGAAGACTGAGTTTCGCCATTCTTCCTCCGTCGACCACAATAACCTGACCGGTAATGAAACTTGCCTCTTCCGATGATAGCCAATACACGAGTCTTGCTATTTCACTCGGTTTTCCCGTTCGTCCAATAGGATGGATCTTACCGATTTTCGCCTTAAACTCTTCAAGGTTTGGCATGGATTCTACGAAGTCGACGTTAAGATCAGTATCAATCCATCCGGGTGCGACGGCATTACATCTGATTCCATCTTCTCCATGATTCACCGAAAGGGATTTTGTCAGGGCGTGTATTCCTGCTTTAGATGCGCAGTAGGCAGCGTGTTTCGGGTTTGCCACCATTCCTTCAATTGATCCAATATTGACTATTGATCCCCTGGTTTTTTTTAGATGTGGCATGGCGTATTTACAAAGCAGAAATGGTGCAGTCAGATTCAATGATATTGTTTTTTCCCAATGTTCCAGGGACATTTCTTCCACGGTCTTTTCCAGCATCATGCCAGCATTGTTAACCAGAACATCGATGCGGCCAAATTTTTTAATTGTCTGGCTAATCACCTTCTTGCACTCCTGGGGAACACAAAGGTCTGCAGAGACATGGGTGATATTCTTCATTTGTGGAATACTTCTTTGTGCGATTACTACTTCTGCGCCGTCCTGGCAAAACCGTTCACTAATGGCTGCTCCTATGCCGTTTCCCCCACCAGTAACAACCACAACTCTATTTTCAATTCCCATGGTATGTCTTCTAAGTGCCTAGTAAACCGGTTTCCCACCATTCACTTCTAGCAGGGCACCACACATGTATCGGGATTCATCTGAAGCCAGAAACGCGATGACATCGGCGATTTCAGCAGGCTCGGCGATATGGCCAATGGGAACGCTTTTGTTAAGCTCTTCGATTGCTTCGTTTGGGTCAAACCCTCTAACTTCGAACCCTGTACGGAGCATGGGAGTATTCACTTCATTTGGACAAACGGCATTTACCCGAATACCGTCTGGCGCATGATCTCGCCCCAGGCATCGAGTCATTGCTGCAACAGCGGCTTTGGTTGTGCAGTACACAAAGTGGTCTGGTCCCGGATAGATTCCCCAACAGGAAGCTGTATTCACAATGGTACCATGCCCCTGGTTTTTCATTATCCCAACCGTTGAACGGCAAAGACGGAAAATAGCTTCGACATTGACGCCCATGGATAACGCCCAATCTTCATCTGACGTCTCAAGTATGTTGCCACGACGCATGAGGCCCGCATTGTTGATCAATACGTCCAGACTATGATTGATGTCGTACGCTCTTTGTGGAAGCTGGTCGCAGTCTGACTTGACCGAAAGATCCGCTACCAGTGGATAGAGAGTCGCATTGTGCTTATGCGCGATGGCGATGGCATCCTGTAAAACCTCAAGGTTCAAATCCGATGCAATAATTATCGAACCTTCGCGACTCAAACGTTCAACAATCGCCAGACCGATCCCTCCGCCGGCCCCCGTAATTAAAACTACCTTTCGTTTGAGGCTCATGAATTTAACTCGCTCAATGTTACTGGTGCACTAGGCAATTTTTTCGCTTATTCTAGCTAGTGGTTTTTCATTGATTGGTAGGTGGATGAGGGCAGCGAGTAGGCCAAGAATAATTCCAGCCCACCACATCCCGTCATAGGATCCTGTTTGGTCGTATATTCGACCTCCCAACCAGACCCCAAGAAAGCTCCCGATTTGGTGGCTAAGAAAAACGATACCAAATAGCGTTGCCATGTATTGCACACCAAAGACCTGAGCGACGATTCCTGTTGTAAGCGGAACAGTGGATAACCACAACAATCCCATCGCGGCGGCAAACAAATACATTGTGAGGTCAGTTTTAGGGGAAATAATGAGTAAGAAAATGACAATAGAGCGTGTGCTATAAATAAAGGCTAATCCCCATTTCTTGCTCCATTTCTGTCCTGCCATACCCGAAAGGAATGAGCCAGCGATATTCATTAAACCAATTAGTGCAATGGAATAGGCTCCTATAGAAGGGCTTAAGCCAAGGTCTTTAATATAAGCTGGCAGGTGAACCGTAATGAACGCGACATGAAATCCGCACACGAAGAATCCTGCCATTAGTAGAACATAACCCCGGTGGGCAAAGGCTTCCTTAATAGCCTCAGTGAGCGTTTGCCTGGTGGCCTGTTTTTGATCAGCAGAAGGATTGCCCTGGGGTAGGCAAATTGCGAATGGAATGAGTAGCAGCACAATGACAGACAACAGGATGAGTGCAGTATGCCATCCATAAGTAGATATAAAACCCTGACTCAATGGGGAAAATACGACCTGACCGAAAGAGCCGGCAGCAGTTCCTAACCCCAGAATGAGAGAACGTCGTTCCGGGCCCACTACTCGTACCATGGCTGCTATCGCCAACGTGAAAGCAGAGAATGCTACACCGAGCCCGCTAAGAATGCCGCCGGTGAGTTGAAGTGCAAACCCGCTTTGTGCAACGGACATTCCAAATAAGCCAATACTGTATGCAATGGCGCCTGCGATAATCACCCGGGTAGATCCATATTTATCGGCAAGGGCGCCTGCAAAGGTAAACCAATTCCCCACATCAGGTTTTGGAGCGCCATGGCGAGTCCGAATGTTTCTCTTGACCAACCATTAGCAGTGGTCATGGGTTCAAGGAATAAACCCAATACGGATCTGGCACCGAAGCCCGTGGTAGAGATCAAGCAACCCGCAATAATCACAATGAGAGGGGTCCGCCAGGCATTTACCGTTTTGTTCATCTTGATTTGAAAATATGGTTTACGGATTCTGGTTGAGACTAAAAGAGCATTCGGAAAGTGGATGGCCTAACTTTCAGGCTCAAATATCGAATTTTTGATTTTTACTTATGATTCCAGTCTGGCTTTCTTTTTTCGGCAAAAGCGGCCATTCCTTCTGTTTGATCCATGGTGGCGAATGAGCTGTGAAATTGCCGTCGTTCGAATAGCAAACCTTCGGTAAGTGTGGTCTCTAATGCTCGATTGACGCATTCTTTAACCATCATTAATGCTGGTAGTGATTTCCCAGCGATTTTTCCTGCGGTTTTCATAACTTCTTCCATAAACTGATCACTTTGAATAACCCGAGACACGAGTCCTGCACGTTCAGCTTCTTCAGCTCCCATCATTCGACCAGTTAGGCACATCTCCATTGCCTTAGATTTTCCAACCAGGCGAGTCAGTCTCTGGGTTCCACCGGCTCCCGGTAATATACCAAGATTTACTTCTGGTTGACTGAATTGTGCGGTGTCAGACGCCAAGATAAAATCGCACATCATGGCAAGCTCGCAGCCTCCGCCCAATGCATATCCAGCAACAGCTGCAATAACCGGCTTGCGACAGGTCATAACCGCTTCCCAGTTGTCTGTAATAAAATCCTGAGTATAGGCGTCCATGTATGTCTTGTCTTTCATTTCCTTTATATCGGCTCCCGCGGCGAAAGCCTTTTCATTACCTGTTAGCACGATGGAGCGGATGGTGTTATCGTTCTCAAAGCCCATTAGTGCCTGGCCCAACTCAATCATGAGTTCTGATGAAAGCGCATTTAACGCTTCTGGCCGATTCAGTCGTATCAGTCCGACACTATCGTGAGTTTCAACAATGATGTTTTTGTAGGACATTTAAGTGGTCTCCCAAAAAATTTATATTTGAAGAATACGTGAATTGTTTTCGTTTTTTTACAAAAATCAGGTATGCCTGATTAAAATTTAAGGACAATAAATTGTGAATTTGATCGTATTATGTCATGCTCATCGTTCGTTGAAACTAGCCTGAAAATATCGATAAAAATATCGACCTTGTTGTTACATAAAAGACGTGAATTGTTATCCATACATTGATTGTCTGTCCATTTACAAAGCTTTCAATATGACGATAATTTGCCAGGTCGAATCACGAATTTTTCACTGCACTGACACCACAGGCAATAGCACCACAATTTCAGCGGATAAAGAGAAATATGATATTGGGTTTAGAGGTGAATTGAAAACAAGCCAAAGCACAAGATCTGGTTTTTAAACTATCCTGCAACCAGTTATCTTCCTCAAAATGGACGATGGAGTACCGATTACAATCCACAGGATTTTCCAAAAAAGAAGTTGATAGAGAGTATAGATGAATTCCTTTAACGAAGTATATAAAGAAGCTTGCGAGAACCCCGAAGAATACTGGGCTGAAATAGCGGAGCAGGTTTATTGGTATAAGAAGTGGGACAAGGTGATCGACGACTCTGACGCGCCGTTTTATCGATGGTTCGTGGGCGCTCAAACTAATGTTTGCTTTAATGCAGTCGACGTACATGTAGAGCAGGGGAGAGGAGAGCAACTTGCCATCATTCATGATAGCGCGATAACGGGTAGCATTCGGAAACTGACTTACCTGGAGCTTCAGGATCAGGTGTCCCGATTTGCTGGTGTTTTATCCAGTCATGGGGTAACGAAAGGCGATCGTGTTATCGTTTATATGCCAATGGTGCCCGAGGCGGCTATCGCGATGTTAGCTTGTGCCAGAATTGGAGCGATACATTCAGTGGTATTTGGTGGTTTTGCCGCTAATGAGTTGGCTGTGAGGATTGATGATTGCCAACCAAAACTCATTGTTGCCGCTTCGTGTGGTCTGGAACCGGGTAGGATAGTTGAATACAAGCCCTTACTGGATCGCGCCATCGAAACTGCTGATTACAAACCCGATGCCTGTATCATGCTGCAAAGGCCTCAGTGTAAAGCGAGTATGACCCAACGGGATTTTGATTGGGAAGAAGCCATGCGCGTAACGTCTCCTGTAGACTGCGTGCCTGTTTTAGCGACAGACCCGTTATACATTCTCTATACTTCTGGAACGACGGGCCAACCTAAGGGGGTTGTGAGAGACACGGGAGGCGGAATCGTTTCATTAAAGTGGACGATGAAGAATATCTATAACTCTGACCCTGGGGATGTTTATTGGGCTGCCTCTGATGTTGGTTGGGTGGTTGGGCACTCATACATTGTCTATGCTCCTTTATTCAATGGAAATACCACTCTTTTGTTTGAAGGAAAACCCGTTGGGACTCCCGATCCCGGGGTTTTTTGGCGAGTCATTTCTGAACATAATGTAAAAGTACTCTTTACTGCTCCAACTGCTTTTCGTGCGATTAAAAAAGAAGATCCAGAGGGAGAGTATTTAAATAAGTATGACATTTCCTGTCTGGATTCGTTGTTTCTGGCCGGAGAGAGAACTGACCCCGATACATTGAATTGGGCCAAAGAGAAGTTAGGTGTGCCCGTTGTCGATCACTGGTGGCAAACCGAGACGGGCTGGGCCATATGTTCCAACTGTTTAGGTATTGAGCAACTCCCAATAAAAGATGGTTCTCCCACTCGTCCGGTTCCTGGGTGGCAGTTAGCAACGCTGGATGAAGGCGGTAATGAAATCGAATCTGGAGAGATCGGCTCATTAGTGGCAAAACTGCCGTTACCTCCAGGAACTTTTCCATCATTATGGAATGCGCGTGAGCGACACTTTGAATCCTATCTGAAGAATTTTCCAGGATACTATGAAACCGGCGATGCTGGTTTTATTGACGAGGACGGATACGTGTTTGTTATGTCAAGGACTGATGACGTAATCAATGTTGCGGGACATCGATTGTCAACCGGTGCCATTGAAGAGGTATTGGCTTCCCACCCCAATGTTGCCGAGTGTGCTGTTATGGGGGTTAATGACGATCTAAAAGGTGAACTACCGCTGGGATGTATCGTTCTGAATTCCGGTGTGAGTAGAGACGAAAACGAAATTGTCTCAGAATGTATCCAATTGGTTCGGGATAAGATTGGCCCTGTAGCGGCGTTTAAATTGGCGGTGGTCGTTAAGCGTTTGCCAAAAACCCGCTCTGGAAAGATCCTTCGAGGAACCATGAAGAAGATTGCAGATAATACCGAGTGGAAAATGCCCGCTACCATTGATGATCCTGTAATTCTTGACGAGATTACTGAATCTCTTCAATCTATGGGATACCCTAAAGGTTAACTTCCCAGGACTAGTCCAGACTGAGAGACTAAGAGTATTCAATGATATTGCTGATGCAAGGAACGGAAGGCGAATGAAACACGCGTTTATTATGGACCCTATAGAGTCGGTCAAGCCCTGGAAGGATACCACTTATTTTCTAATGCTGGCATGCAGGGAAAGAGGGCATGAGGTTTGTTATCTTGATCAACAGTCGCTCTCACTGGTGCATGACCAACTCTGGGGGAACGTAGTCTGGCTGGATGTTCTGGATAACAATGAAAAACCTTTTACAGCCCTTAAAAAAGAATTTATTCCTCTTGGTAAGACCGATGCGGTGTGGTTACGAACAGACCCTCCGTTTAATCGGCGTTATTTTTACACGACATTGCTGCTCGATTTTTTGCCGGATCATACCCAAATTATCAATCGGCCATCAGGAGTGAGGAACTGGAATGAAAAACTGGCAGCACTGCTTTTTCCACAATTTACGCCGAAGACTGTGGTCACCAATGATGTAGAAGATATTAAACGTTTCGCGAGGGAGCAGGGACGGGTTACGATTAAACCGGTAGACGGTTTCGGTGGAAAAGGAATTATTTTCTATCGCCCGGGAGATGATGAACAAGGATTAAATTTGGTTACCCATAACGGCAGCCATTGGGTAATCGTTCAGGAATATCTCGAAGAAGCAAAAAATGGAGATAAACGAATATTGATACTGAACGGTAATCCGCTGGGCGCAATTCTCAGAATGCATGCCGAAGGTGTGGAATTAAACAACCTTGATGCAGGAGGTAGTGCTCATCCTGTGGAACTCACTGAGAAGGATCTGGAAATTTGTGAGTCGATGAGGCAGCCGCTAATTGACGAAGGAATTATTTTTGCAGGCATTGATGTAATTGGAGATAAGCTGATTGAAGTCAATGTGACTAGCCCAACAGGTTTGCAGGAGCTTTCTCAATTTACCAATAGCGGCTTCCATCATGAAATTATTCAGGCTCTTGAATGATTTGGATAGCTCAATACTTAAGTTAACTTGTTGACTAATTAGCAGCCTGATTCGAGCTATCTATCGACTTTCCTGCTTCTGGGCTGGTTGCTAAATATTTCCACTA
>JAALKB010000296.1 GCA_011088265.1 Gammaproteobacteria bacterium | reverse complement strand
CATCGAACATTGACATCCAAATTTGATATTAAGAATGTCTTTACTTTAAAGTCGTGAAAAGACTCCCGAATATTAATACCCTAATCAACGACTGAGAATCACACCCCTGACAATCAAACGATCGCTACTCCATAGTATTGGCCCATCGTATGTGTCTGCTGTATGCGTCTGTTGTATGGACCTATTGTCTTGTAGCATTTCACTCATAATTTAGGCGCCATTCATCACTGGGGTCAAACCAGATTTTATTACTCCTATCCTCAACGGATCTCAAAAATGACTGCTGGAAAAACCATAAAATCTCTATTTGAACTGAACGACAAAGTTGCACTAATTACCGGCGCCAGCAAAGGTATCGGTGAATCCATTGGCCGGGGAATGGCGGAATTCGGTGCAAAAGTGATACTGAGCAGCCGCAAACAGAATGCCGTGGATGCCCTTGCCGAAGAATTTCGAAAGGACGGATTAGATGCAATCGGAATTGCTGCGAATGTAGGAAGCTCCGAGGATATTCAACAGTTAATAGAACGCGTTTGTGAAACACGAGGTGGTCTCGACATCCTGGTTAATAATGCCGGGGCTAATCCAGTTTTTGGCCCAATACAGAATACCGGTGACACAGCCTTCGATAAAATCGTCAACGTAAATTTGAAGGGACCATTTGAGTTATGCAAAGCAGCTTATCCAATCTTCAAGCAAAGAGGGGGTGGCGCCATCATCAACATAAGTTCCATTGGTGGTATCACACCAGAACAATTTATCGGGGTTTACAGCATTAGTAAGGCAGCAATTAATAGCATGACCAAGGCCATGGCTCAGGACTGGGGAACAGATAATATCCGGGTGAACTCGATCTGTCCTGGGCTGATAAGGACAAAGTTTAGTGAAGCACTGTGGAAAAATGAAGACATACTTGAACGCTTTGTTAGCCGGATTCCCCTGGGACGGGCGGGAAATCCCGAAGACATTGCCGGGCTTGCGGTTTATCTCGCTTCAGACGCTGCAGCCTATTGCACCGGTGGCATATATATGGCCGACGGAGGATATTCCTCGACATGATTAGTCACATAAATCAAACCTGGGATGACGGTAAATTCCAAGCCAAAGAGGCACAAAAACACCCTGCCACGACATCGATAAAACCTTCTTTCAGGGGGATTCAGAAAGCGTTTTTGGAAAAATAGACAACCACCACCTCTGCCCTTGTATTTGGATTTTAAACCGAGTATGTTCTAAAACTCATACCGTCTAAAGATAACTCTAGAACTCATACCGTCTAAAGATAACTCTAGAACGATCAACCGCCGTATAAACCAGTCACCCTTTCGTTAAGCCCGGAGCCATCAGTGAACAACAACGTTATGCATTGGAATGAAACCATGCCCGTTAGCTATGTAAAAAAAGTTGGAAGTTTTTTACTAAGTATTTCAGCTGTTCTTATTTTCTTCCTTCCCATACACGCTTTTTCTGCAGAAACAGAGGCCGCTGCTGAAACTGAAACCACGCTCTCCTACAATACACTCACTAACGAAGACCTGCTCACCCGTACCAACGACACTTATCAGGAAGCCTATGCGCTGGTGCTTAGCGAAACCCGCGCACTTGCCAAAACCAGCTTTCTATTAGAAAAAGCCCGGGAAGAAAGAACATCGTTCACCATTGGTCACGCTATCGACGGAATTGCCTTCGGCTCAAGTGCGGCGACCCAATCAGATTTATCCATAGATCAAACCAAGGCCAGTGCGGAGACTGCAGAGGAAAAGCTTGATAACCATGCGAAAAAAGTCCAGTTTGCCCAATCAGAATACGACTTACTGCAAGCGCATATTGCTCAGCTTACCCATACTCAGTCTGCAATTTTGTCTTTGAGAGATATCATCAACTCTCTTCAACTACCTTTGCTCGAAATCGGACTTCGTATTGCAGACGGTACATTAAGCCAGAACCAGGTTCCCAGAGAACTCAGCGTTACCAACATTCAGGATCAATTGGATTTTGTGGAAGTACGCAATGAAGAACTTAAAACGAAATCCAAACACGCGTCCCAGGAGCTTGAAGGGTTAACGACTGATCGGGATACATTAGTTGCAAAATTGCCGGAGTATCAAACGGCGTTTAATACTGCGAAAAACCGTTTGTCAGAAGCACTCAAGCGACAGAGTCTGTTACAGGAGTTCGATGAATATGAGCCTCAAACCCTGCTTCGAACACTTAAGCAAATGCAAGGTGAAATGATTGGGCTTAGAGGTACCTTCCAAATATCCGCTAACCGATATAACCGGAATAAAACGAAAATTGACCTACTGGAAAAAGACCTCGCCAGACTCGAGGAGCCAGCTATCCCCAACAGTAGCGTTAACACAGCCACCGCTGAAGAACTGGAGCAACTACTAGAAAAAATTGGCGAAGTTGTGGAATACTAGGAATCGAATGCCAGATTGTTAAGATCATTAAAATCCTCCTATAGCAACCTTGGGAAACAGGGCAATGTTTTCCAGGGTGATGCTGCGGTGCTGAATGATCATGTTTTCAGAATGCAGGTCCCTGCCACTATCATTGTTCAGAAACTGGAGTCCGGCGATATTGATGAGTCATTGAATCCAAATATAGATTTGGAATCGCTGGCGGAAACCAAAAAGACGGCTGAAATAGCCATGGAAACCGCGGCAAATGGCGTCAAGCTCGCCCAATCCCGAATAGAGGGAATGACGGAGGAAATTACCAGAGCGAATAACATCAGACAGGAAGCCCAGCAACGATTAATTAAACTGGGTGTTGCTGTGGAGTTAGCCAATCAGGCTAAGCAATGGAGTGTGGAAATTAGTGATCTACCACCAGAGGAAGTGGTGGCGCGTTTTGAACAAACCGCTGATAGCCAGGGCGAGAATGTTAACGCTATTCGTGAAGCTAATCAGGCAATGGTGGAAGCAAGGGAGCAACTAAACGTTAAGCAAAGGGAGTTTGAGACCCTCCTCAACCCTCTCCTTAGGAGCACTCAGCAGAAACACGCCGCAGAGCAACAGGCCATTTTAAAGAAACTGTATTCGTTTACTTCGCTCGAGCTTCCCACAGAAACAGAAGATGATGCTAGTGGAAAGTCCGTTACGGCCAAATCAGAAAATGTTGGTGATACTACGGGAGATACTGAAAAATATCAGAATTTACTTACCACACGTACTCATATCATCGTTGCAAGGGCTGAAAAACGAGATGAATTAGTTAGGTACTT
>JAALKB010000295.1 GCA_011088265.1 Gammaproteobacteria bacterium | reverse complement strand
AATGACGCATGATCGCTAACGACATCGCGCCTTTTTTCAGGACGGACTAGTCTATGATTAACCCAGGGCGGTTCGATTCCCGGTAACAATTCGATATTAGTCTTCCCATCAGTCCATCAATGATAAAACGATAAAACCATTCTCTCGCCAATTCGAGCTCAAAAACTTCACGCTGTTAAACAGCATGCAAAAAACTAATGGAGAAAGTTGTCTCCAACCCTCTCAAGCTAGAGTCAATGTCCAATTTAAAGTGGTCAGATTAGGAGAAAAAGGGATATCGGGATCAGAACATTGATATCCTGGTCAGCAATACTGACCGATTTTTTTCCGTATGGTGTCCACCAGTTTCTGATTGCTAAATTCGGCAATATTCTCAAAAATTTCGTCATCTGAAATTGCTAGAGGAAACTCTTCTGACATCGTGCTGTGCCGATGAAGAGTCCAGAATACTGCCAAAAACCAGGAATAGGTCTCCTCGTAATCGGTAGTTACCCGATCCCATTTACTATCATAAGTTGCCTGGCAGTCATCTTCAGACCCCAAGCCAGCTTGTTCCGAGGCTTCCTCTTTTGGGACTTCGGTGATATGGGCCAACACGCGCTCATGGACCTCTTTCGTATGATCTTCGAGAAGTCCGGCAAGTCCGTGAACCAATGTTTCGGGAAGTTCATGGTAATAGCTTTTCAGGTATTTTCTGAAAATACCTGATCGAACTATGCGATCGAAACTAAAACGTCGGGCGTTTTTGGGTTCAGTAAAAATCGAAAATAGATTATATCCTCCACTCATCGCATCTCGCATAACCCGCAATGAGGTATCGATTTCGCCACATTCAGCTAATACCCGACAGGAATCGATATCGGTAAAATAGATACTTTTCGTATGCAGTGAAAATCCGATATTGGAACAATGACCAGAGTGACGATATAGTTGGCACTGACTAAATTTACGAATGTAGTGCCCATAGGATTGATAAACGAATGTAAACATGGAGAGTTCAGGATCTATAGAGGTATCAATACCAACTAGCTCCGCAAATTCGTCCATTTGTGCCTTGCATTTCGTATCCGTTACCTGGTAGTCAAGCATAATATCAGCTCTATCGTAAGTTGCATGATGCTGCCCAGCAACCACCACCCCAAGATCAGACCGGGTTCCGCCCTTGGCCTCAAAACACATATCCGGATCCGTGTATTTATATACTCGAAGGGGAATTTCCGTTGGAATATTATTCTTAAACAGGATATCTGCGATGTGAAACTCCATTTTTGCTTTTTCCAGCACCAGTCCACCCTTTGGCTTAGTGGCTGCTGGAATCATGAAAAACGTGCCCTTTTCACTAATGCCCAGATGGGGAGCATTCATTTGAAAATGCACAGAACTCGGTTGGCTAATATTTCCTTCGAAGTCCGAGAGTCCTACACCTTTGATTTTGATTTGTTCGACCCGCACAGTTCCATTTTGTGTTCCGATCTCAAGCGGACTCGGTAAATGCATCAGTGCGCTACGCCCTACTCTGAAAAAAGGCGGAGTAACTTTCCAGCTAACAATGTCATCGACGGATGCATCTAGTTCATCAGAAATTGGCAATGGAGCCCATCTGCTGATCACTTCGCTTTCCAATACTCCATTGGGTATTTCGGAGGTATTCTCTTTCGTATTTGACAATTTTCTATTCCAACTTTGTGTTCGTTTAATACAGACGCCCGTCTGCAATCAACACCTACTTTCGATCAGCTTCACCGGCACTCTCGGGAAACTGCTGCTCCGGGCAATTTAATTCGAATAAAGCTATTACGTTTTTAACAAACCAACTTAAGTGAGTCGCGAAGATGCTTCTCGAAAAACGGTCACGATTTCGTCAAAACCGATTAATTTGATGCCTTCTGTTTAAGTCACGAAATCAGGTATGAAGTAGGCCCATAATCCACTACTGTATGACGCGACTCAATTTCGCGCTTCGCTCCTCATTTATGATTAAACAGACTGGCATTTAAAAACATGGGAATTATAAATTAAACAACGAATTAACAAACCCCTTGTTATATTCTGGATAGTGTGTTTAATCCTGGATATTCACATACTTAATCCAAACCAAAGCCCTCGTGAATTCTCATACCAGAGCCTTACTGGAAGTTTTTCGTAGTAGATGATGCGCTACAGAAGGCTTGCTTTTTGCGAATTCGCCGACCCTATTAAACTCACCCACATCGATGTCCCGATATCCGATATCCATTCGCTTTCGCGGAACTTCCAAACACTTGAAACATGGCAAACATAATCAACGGAGTAAGCGGTATTCCATTGAAAAGACTCAGCGGATCAGTCTCCCCATTAAGTATGACCACTGATTCGACTTTTCCATCGCTAATTGCAAAGCACGACTAGATAGTGACGGGGCATGATAATATTCTTCAAGGTGGGGTTCTTACGCAGGGTCTCTCCTACCATCTTCGGAACCCATGAAACCTGACAAACTCCATAAAACCCAATGAACGTTAACGGCAGCCCTACAAGAACCATTCGGTTGGTACACATGGAAGGTGAACCCTCCATCGAAATTATCGATCAACGCAAACTTCCTCACCGAATGGAACGGGTTAATTTGCACACCGTCGAAGATGTCGCCCGAGCCATCAAGGACATGTATGTTCGGGGGGCTCCACTCATTGGAGCGACTGCAGCACTGGGCATGCATCTTGCTACTCGCGATGCGGTCAATTATGCAAAAAAAACAGATCAACCCGATAATGCCGAGATACGATTTCAGAGCCGCTTTAGAGAACACGCCACCCTTTTGAGAAACGCCCGTCCCACCGCGATCAACCTCATGTGGGCGGTTGATCAGCAGGTCCTCATTGCAAAATCTTCTCCAACCTTTAATGAGAGAATCCAGTACACCCGAGAAAGGGCACTGGAAATCATTGAAAACGATGTGGAGCAATGCCGACTGATTGGTGTACATGGACTGGAGGTCATTAAGCAGCTTTCTGCGAAAAAAGCCAAAAGGACTGTGAACATACTAACCCACTGCAATGCGGGATGGCTTGCCACGGTGGATTGGGGAACCGCCACGTCGCCCATGTATCACGCATTTGAAAGCGGCATCGATATTCACGTCTGGGTAGATGAGACCCGACCTAGAAATCAAGGCGCCAAACTAACTGCCTGGGAGTTGGGTCAGCATGGCAATAAACTACCCCGCAGCAAGCTACGGGGTATTAGAATAGAGTAAGCTGATAG
>JAALKB010000055.1 GCA_011088265.1 Gammaproteobacteria bacterium | reverse complement strand
CCCCCCCCCCCCCCCCCCCCCCCCCCCCCCCCCCCCTCCCCCCCTTCCCCCCCCGCGCTCCTCCCGACCCTTGTGCCCACCAAGCCGAGGGACATTAGTCGTTCCCGGATTGTTCGAGCCTGAGGATCTTGGGTCAGGTAATCCCATTATCCGACAAACAATAATGGCGCTGGATATTGATCCAATCAGGTATGAGATAAGTGTCAGCAGTATGAGTAACATCGGGTTTTTGATCCGGTTTTAAAATATCTGAGGCTCTGCAATCCAGCGGCAGAGTATCAATTGGTACACATTTTTTTGTCAATGACCCTCTGCAAAGTCGTGAACGTTCATTGGACTATCTGAACTAAAAAGTAATCGACTCACTCAGACCTATGCAGAAACTCCTTAATTTGGTGCTGATTCTAACCCTATGATAAACACATCACTACCCGACCTGACCAATATCGCTTTTTCCTGGGCGTCTATCTGAAATAGTTGCACCAGATTTACTAAAGTGATGCCCCATGCAAACGGAATGTCATCCTCTGTTTGCGCTACTTTTCAAATGAATCCAAATATCCCTTAAGAATAATCTGGCAATTAATGCATCATTAGAATTTCTTGTATATGCTTCAGCTTTTTAACAGGCTAATTTTATGGATATCATTTATCTTCATGGCTTAAAGGTTGATTGTGTAATTGGTGTTTGGGAATGGGAACGTAAGATCACCCAAAGTATCACCGTGGACCTTGATATGGGTTTCGATATTTTGCCCGCAGCCAAAAGCGATAATCTCGAAGATACGCTCAGCTATAAAGATGTTTCAAAAAGAGTGGAATTATTTATTCAGGAATCTTCATTCGCATTGGTGGAAAAACTGGCTGAGGAGATTGCCCAGATTCTTCTCACCGAATTCAACATCAAATGGTGTCGGGTTCGAATTGACAAATTTGGGGCGGTAAGAGGAGCGGGAGACGTTGGTATCCTAATTGAAAGAGAGGCGCCCAAGTGACCCATGTTGTATTAAGTCTGGGTAGCAATATAGACAAAGAGCGCAATATCGCCAATGCCATTGGTGATATACGAAAGGCTTATGGCGTCATTGAAATATCGCCGATCTATGAAACTTCTTCCGTGGGTTTTTCCGGTCCTGCGTTTTTCAATCTGGTCGTCGGCTTGCACACCGAAGATTCAGTCACTGATATCAGGGAAAATCTGCGAAGTATTGAATCCACTGCGGGCCGCATACGAGGACCCAAATCTTTTGCAAGCCGGGTTCTCGATATCGACATCATTCTTTATGGAGAGCAAAACCTCCTGGATCAGGGATATAACATTCCTCGAGATGAAATAGAGAAATATGCTTATGTGTTAAAACCATTGGCGGATCTTTATCCTTTGCTAATCCATCCCTCATCCGGCTTGCCTATCAGCCGAATGTGGGAAGAGTTCGACACTGACGGTCAAACTCTAACCATGGTAGATTTTCCGGTCTAACACTTTGCGAACGCCGTCAACACTATTCCATCAACACTATTGACGAATCCCTTCAACAATTAGATACAGATCAACCGTTCTGGATGCGGGCCCGAGATTATAGTTGATACCAAAGTCAGCCATGGTAATGGTGGTATTCCCATCAAAGCCGATTCGATATTTACCCCAGGGATCTTTACCTTCGCCAATTTTGTTGGTCTTTATCTCTATTGATTTGGTTACACCGTGGAGGGTGAGGTCGCCAACAAGAGTGCCGGTTCCATCACCTTGTTCTATATAACTCGTACTCGTAAAAGTGGCAGATGGAAAATTAGCCACATCTAAAAAATCAGCACTTCGGATGTGTCTGTTTCTAGCAGCATGGCTTGAATCCGCCGTAGTGGTATCAATATCTATTTGAACACTGGCGTTCGATGGATTTGCTGAGTCGTAATCAATAACTCCCTCGAAGTCTGGAAAGGTTCCAATGACATAACTATATCCCAGGTGGGAAACCTTAAACTGAATAAACGCATGCTTGCCCTCGTCATCAATGACGTATTTATCTGCATGACCAGGGACGTTCATTGTGGATACCACGATTACAAACACCATCAGTATCGACGTTTTCAAAGTACTTTTTATTGTCTCAAACATAACTTGATCCTCAGTGACAACTTCTCAATTAACAACTGGCCTAATTAGCAGTTGGTCGTGACTTCCCTTCTGAGCGAAACCTGGTTAACCAACCCAGGGACCCGGGAATTAAACTCCACCAATCATTCGATTTAGTGTCTGATCTTTATCAAGAAAGTGGTGCTTTAGCGCTGCCAACCCATGAAGGCCAGCCAGAATCATGACGGATAGTGCAAACCAATAATGCATTTCTCCGGCCCAATCCTCTTGATGATCAATAGAGGTAATTGTTGCAGGTACCTCAAACCAATCAAAAACAGAAATGCTATCCCCTGTCGCGGTAGAGATCAGATATCCCATACAGACAACGACGACCAGTAACAAGTTCATTGCCCATTGCACAATCACCGACGCCCAATGCTCCCACACCCTAACACCAGGTACTGACCCAGGTCGCTTGTTAATCAGACTCCAGAAAATTCTGAACAGCAGGAGCATTGCAAAAAGAATGCCGATGCTCTTGTGATAATAGGGCAGGATTTGATAGTTGGGGTGGTAGTAATTCAGGGACACCATATATAAACCAAGAACAAATTGACCCACCACTGTTAGCGCAATAAGCCAATGAATAACGATGGCTAGCCAGCCAAAAGATGTTTTTGAATTACGAATCATGTGTCCCGCGATTAGCCTGGAGTTGAGTGAAGTTGCATTGACGATAATGTTGCCTTGACGATAATAATGGTCGATATCCCAGAATTCAGGCACTATGACAGAAAATAGGGCTGCGGCAATGGGTTTAAGTTCCTTAAATTCGTCGAAACCCATTCCCTAACCACACCAATATTCCCGAATTTTGAATTTTGCCTATCCATTGAATGCTTTTTCTGGTATAAATCGCGCCCCATTTCGACGAATTCGAGAAAAACAGGAATAATTCAATGGCAAGAGTATGTCAAGTAACCGGTAAGCAAACTGTTACCGGCAATAACGTGTCTCATGCGCACAATAAAACCAGACGTAAATTTCTACCTAATTTGCATAGCAGACGTTTTTGGGTCGAAGCCGAGAATCGCTGGGTAAGATTACGGGTTTCTACAGCGGGTCTGCGGGTAATCGATAAAAAAGGCATTGATGTCGTTTTGAGCGACCTCCGGGCACGCGGAGAGAAGGTATAGTTTTCAAACATACCGTTGGCATGTCAGAAAAAAGCCACAAATTAGTAGGAACAAACTAGAAATAAACTAGGAACAAACAATGAGAGATAAAATTAAGCTAGTCTCCAGCGCTGGTACTGGTCATTTTTACACAACGACCAAAAACAAACGTACCATGACGGAGAAGATGGAAATCAAAAAATACGACCCAGTGGTCCGTAAACACGTCATCTACAAAGAAGGCAAGATCAAGTAATTATACTTCTTCCGTTCTTCCAAAGCCCTCTGAGCATCAAATCAGAGGGCTTTTTTCATTATGGAACCAGATTCTTGAAATTATATAGTACTAATTTCACAGCCATTCTTTCACAATTATTCCCACGTGGAGATAAATCACCCGATTCGTTTCCTGATTATGCTCCGATAACAAATTCTCTACTCACTCCGCTTTTTTACTTTAAAGCCAATGCAGGCAGCAGGTGTTCACAGACAACTTTCACCGCTGCGTTCAGTGGCCCTGATTTGCGGTGGAGACAACCGGCAAACCCTGATCAATCCACGCAGCAATACCGGAAGTAACGTTATAAATCTGCGGATATTCAGAAACATTATTCAACCAGTTTGCTACCACCTTCGAACGCACTCCAGAATGGCATATGAGAATAACCGGCTCCTCTGTATCCACCAGTCCAGATACAGTCTCTAACCACTGCTGTGCAGTGTGCCGCCCATGTTTGTCAAAAAAAGTTAACTCAATACTATTTTCCACAACGCCAGTCTGTTTCCATTCATCCAGGCGCCGCAGGTCGACAATCTTGACGTCATTGCTCAACAAGCGCTGAAGCTCCTTATTGTTAACATCAATCACGTCCGCAAAAGCCGTTTTAAAACAGACCATCAGCAGCGAAGTGAGTATCACGATCAGACGACGAAGATAATGCATAATTTCTATTAGTGGATAAGTCAAATCAACGCCCAGTGGCCTCATTGCACGCTGGGTAAATATACAGGAGATCATACACCGGGGGGATCATACACTGGGTTTTAACAAACGATAAAAGAATCATTCATAGCGAATCCGATTAACAAAGAAAATTTGCTCAACACCACCAGGGCTGAACCGGACTTCATCATCCACTTCTTTTTTTAGTAATGCCCGGGCCATGGGAGAGTCCACACTAATATAGCCTTTAGAGCTATCGCTCTCAATTTCATCCGGCCCAACAATGCGGTATTCCACTTCACTCCCATCGGATTTTTCCAATGTCACCCAGGCACTAAAAAACACCTGGTTTTTATTTCCGACTGCAGTCACTACGGTCAGATCTGGTAGTCTTTTTTGCAGATATCGAATACGGCGATCAATTTCAGCCAGTTGTTTCTTGCGATAGATATACTCGGCGTTTTCCGACCGATCTCCCTCCGCCGCCGCTGCTGACAATGCTCTTGTCACTTCTGCCCTGTGTTTCCAGATATCAAGCTCTTCCTGCTTTAGTTTTTCAAATCCCTCTTCGGTAATATAGGGTGTCGATTTCGGTTGTGGTGGGCGATATCTAGCCACGATTTACTCCATCAGGGCTCAACAAACCAGAATCACTCATCTTCTATTAGCTCCGTCACTTTCTGCAACTCCCACATTTGTGCATACAGCTTCTCATTTTCGAGCAACTCATCATGCCTGCCCATTTCGACAATCTCTCCCCCATCCAGAACAATGATTTGATCCGCATTCACTATGGTTGACAGGCGATGGGCGATAATCAATGTAGTTGTGTCCTTTGAAACGCGCTCCAATGCATGCTGGATCGCTTTCTCAGAACGACTGTCCAGAGAAGACGTTGCTTCATCAAAAATCAAAATTCGCGCCTGTTTAAGAGCAGCCCTGGCAATAGCAACACGCTGCTTTTCTCCCCCCGACAGCTTTAGACCGCGCTCGCCCACCAAAATATCATAACCCTGGGGATGGTATTCAATAAAATCGTGAATTTGAGCGATTTTCGCTGCTTCAATGATGTCCTCCTGGCTCGCATCCGGATCACCATAGGCGATGTTATAACCAATGGTTTCATTGAATAGCACAGTGTCCTGGGGCACAACGACCATGGCTTCCCTTAAGCTAGCCAACGAAAGTTCATCGGTCTGTTGACCATCAATATAGACATTACCTACATTGGGATCATAAAAGCGTAACAACAGTCTGGACAAGGTGGATTTGCCAGAGCCCGATGGACCAACCACAGCGATCATTGTTCCGCCCTTTATGGTGAAATTGATATTCTTTAATGTGGGTCGGTCGGATAAATAGGAGAAATTGATGTTCTTAAACTCAACCTCTCCTTTCTTGATCACCAAATCCCGGGCATTTTCTTTTTCACTGACATCTGGCTTCTTGTCGAGCAGGTCAAACATTCGTTCCATGTCCACCAGGGAATGATTTAAATCCCGATAAATCGAACCGAGAAAGTTCAGGGGGATATAGAGTTGAATCAAAAAGGCATTGATCATAACGAAATCCCCCATACTCATATTCTGGTCCAGCACTTCTTTGGCAGCAATACTCATCAAAAAAGTAAGGCCGATGGCAATAATCAGACCTTGTCCCGAATTCAGAAAGGATAAAGAGTTGTTATTTTTCAACGAAGCGCTTACCCATCCCGCCATGGCCTTGTCATAACGGCGCATTTCCATTTCTTCATTACCGAATATCTTCACCGTCTCGTAGTTCAGCAGCGAATCAAGAGAACGGGTATTGGCTGATGACTCTGACTCATTCATTTGCATTCTGAATCGAATTCGCCACTTCGTTACACTTACCGTGAACGCACAGTAAATTATGATCATAATTATTGTGACGATAGTAAACATCACATCGAACTGAGTCCAAAGAATCAATAGCACCGCGCCCATTTCGAATACCACAGGGATAATATTAAACACGATCATTCGTAGAAAGTTCGTGATTGCTGAATTTCCTCTTTCTATATCCCGGGATAATCCACCGGTTTTTCGCTCCAGATGAAACGCCAGAGATAACTGATGCAAATGGCGAAATACTTCCATGGAAATATGGTGGATGATTTGTACACTTGCCCTGGAGAAAACAATATTCCTTAACTCGTTAAACAAAATCGCAAAAAATCGCAAAGATCCATAGGCACATAACAGCATCAAAGGCACCGCCACAATGGCATTCGATTGAGCCTGTTCCAGAAAATCAACAATTTCTTTCAATACAATGGGAACTGAAATATTCGCTAGTCGGGCTAAAACCAAAAACACCAAACCTGCGAAAACACGGTATCGATATTGCCAAAGGTAGGGCAATAAACGATGAGAGACACGCCAATTGCCTTTTTTGTCAGTAAGAGACTGAAATCTGGGAGCCATATGTAATTAACAGGAATTCGATGGAGTTGGTTTTATGGTTTCCAATAACAGCAGAACCCATCAGGTTTTGAGCAACAGAAACACGAGGTGACAAAGCGTCACAATAACAGTTAGTTGGAGTCTGAGTGACCGATACCAATGGGGATAGCTATTTCGAATACGGCTTAATCCTTCCCACAACCAGAGTGCAGGATAACCCAGGAGCATCAAACCAATGGAAGTCGGCAAGTTAATCAGTCCAAGATAAAAGGAAATAAGAGGCAATAGAGAGAAAAATATGGCCATTGCCAGACCTAATGAAACACTTTTCTCATCGTTTTGGATCTCGGGTCGAACAATAGCGGCAAACCATAGAGTGCCTGATAAAAAGGCGAAAATCAGGTAAGAATAAATGATGAATCCATGGTGGAACACATTCTCGTATATTGGAAGCCATAACGGCCCTAACAGACCAATGAAAAACGGCAACAATCCCAGATATCCGTAACATCTGCCTTGAATTTTTAGTGCATGACTTTCGCTCAGATTATTTGCCATGGTTTCATCCTACCCTGAATCCAATTTACAACTAACCCGGCACAACAACCAACTGGGATATCGTGACATTCTCGGGCTGCTGAAGCGAGAACACCACGGTACGGGCAACATCTTCAGGATTTAGCCATGAATTAAAGCTTTGATAAAACGCTTCGGCCTTTTCCTCATTATCGATTTCATGGCTAAACCGATTAGCGGCAAATCGGGTTTTCACCAAACCCGGAAGGATTTCCGTCACTCGAATACCCATTCCCACATAATCCAGTCTCAGAGACTCACTAAACCCATGGATGGCATGTTTACTGGCACTATAAATTGAGCCCGAAGCGTATCCATGCAATCCGGCAACGGATCCCATGTTAACGATATGACCATTTCCCCGGTTTATCATTCCGCCAATGATCCGACGGGTCACTCTGATCACACCGGATACATTAGTCTCGATGATATTCACCCATTGTTCCGTGTCACCCTGATCAAATCTGCGACGTCCCCCAACATCATGTCCGGCATTGTTGACCAGCACATCTATTTGATGATACTGCGGACACAATCGATCAAATAGCGTGGCAACCGAGTCACTATCATTTACATCCAGAAGCAAAGGAACAAACGGCTCTCCCAGTTGCCCGGAAAGCATTTGCAATGCGTCCATGTTTCTCCCTGCTCCAATAACAGTAAAACCGGCTTCAATCAGTGATTTGGCTATTGCGCTCCCGATGCCGCTGCTGGCTCCAGTAACGAGAGCTATTTGGGTGTTTTGATTCATGGCCATATTGTATCGTTTATCCCAAAGAATAAAACCGCTACCCTCCACACACAGTGCCGAACCGGGGATCAACCATTGATCGGGCATCAACCGGGCATCGATCGGGAATTGATATTGAATCTGAAACCGCTTTGCTTATACTGAACATTACATTTAAGATGAAGCGGTCCTACCGGATCGCTAATTGACGCAACTCAGTGGGCTTACCCTGGCTCGATTACTCTGGCTAAATTACCTTGGCTAAATTACCTTGGCTCAATTGCTCTAATTCACCTACCTGCAATCTCGTATAAATCATGAAACCCTATTACACAGTGGATATTCACACTCAGTTGGAAACCCTTTCCCCATTTGCAACCACTGCGGGGTATGAGTTATTGGAGGGCAATCCCCAGGCGTCCATTCGGTTTGATCGTGGCGCTGCAAATACCAGACATCGGCTGGGGATTTGGCGCTGCACTCCCGGGGCATTTAAATGCACAGAGAAAGGAGATGAGTTGCAAGTCATTTTGAAGGGGAAACTCAGAGTCACTGAGGAAAATGGGAATAGCCATGAATTTGGTCCTGGGGATAGCTTCTATAGTGAAAAAGGAGAAAATGTGATTTGGACCATTCTGGAAACTGTGGAAAAAGTCTTTTTTACCCATGATGAAGACCTGCCCGGGCCCGGAGTTGGTTAGCCAAAAACGGATGACAGCTCAATAAAAATTAATCATAGACGGAAAATCAGATGGAGTTTTTCATCTTTATTCTGGTAGGGGCATTTGCCGGCGGGTTTGTGAATGGCCTTAGCGGTTTCGGAACGAGCATGACCGCATTGGCATTCTGGTTATATGTAGTTCCTCCCACTATCGCCGCCCCTTTGGCGGTGACCTGTTCATTGGTGGGTCACTTGCAAACCATGCCTTCCATTTGGCGCCAAATCAATCTCAAACGGGTAATGCCGTTCATACTTGGTGGTACATTGGGAAGTGCCATTTGGTGTTTATTTTTTGTCTCGTATTACCGCAGACTCTTTCAAATTCTATCTTGGCATTCTCATTGTTAGCTACTGTGTTTTCATGATACTAAGAAAAAAGCAGCCTGGCACAATTCAAAGTAACCTGGGCATGGATACCAGTGTGGGTTTTTTCGGAGGAGTTCTTGGTGGTCTATCCGGCCTATCTGGACTACTGCCGACGATATGGAGCAACTTTCGCGCTTGGGATAAAGTAGTCAAGCGAAGTGTATTTCAAACCTATAACTTCACCATCGCTCTGATTGCGCTTTGCATGCAAGGGGCATCGGGGTTCATCACTCTGGATTTGATGAAGATCATCGGACTTGCTTTGCCGGGCACATTACTGGGTGTTTGGCTAGGACACTGGGTGTATAAAAAACTGGGTGATAATCGTTTTAATCAGGCCATTTACGTAATCCTGATCGTCGCTGGTCTGAATTTATTATTCGACAGTATTTGACCCTGAAAAACCCGATTCCAACTATATAACGAAAACGAATAAGCTATTTCGAACACGGTATTGGTTGATAGGTCGGTGGCTTGATAGACTTCGCAGTTTTTTATTGTCCTGCATTTTTATTGTCCTACGATGGATATTTCCTCAATAGATATTTCAACGAATATTCCCGAGACCATGGAAACCGACACAAATAACGAAAAAACCATCGGTATTATTGGTGGCTTGGGCCCCGAAGCAACTGCTGATTTCTTCAATCGCATTATTCGTAACACCCCTACGGAAAAGGACCATCTCCACGTCATTATTGACAATAATCCCAAAGCCCCGAATCGTAACCCGGCCATTGCCGGAACAGGGCCGTCTCCTTTTGAGTCCTTCAAACAAAGCGCCCTAAGACTAAAACAGGCCGGTGCGGAATTATTAGTGATGCCCTGCAACACCGCCCATGCTTTTAAAGATGCCATTATCCACAACGTCGACACGCCTTTTATTGACATCGTTGAAGAAGCCACCGCCCATATCGCGAAGCACTATCCGACAATCGAAAAGGCCGGGCTCCTCGCAGTGGACGGGTGTCTGCAGACCAGATTGTATCACAACGCCCTGGCGGGTTGGGAAATTGAAACGCAATGCCTCGATACCAGGGCTCAACATGATTTTATGGAATTAATCTATCAGATCAAAGCGTCTGGAGTTAACGCCGATATCAAACAAACCATGATGTCATTCGCCAGATCCTTAGAGGACAATGGCGCAGAGGTCATTATCGCGGGATGCACCGAGGTCCCGTTGGTGCTTTCCCCCAAAGATCTTTCGATCCCTCTCATTGATTCAACTGAAATTCTTGCCACACAATGCGTGCGCTATGCACGTCAGGGATAAACCCTGATCATAGACACTGCCTCTATCAATATCCATAACATCGCATTTAGTTATGACCATCACCTATATCAAGAAAGTCCCCAAGACCGCACAAACCGGCAGCGAAGAAACTTCCGCAACGGTTACCCAGATGTTAGAAACCCTTAAACAGGGAGGTGAAGACTCAGTAAAACAGTATTGCTCAGATTTCGATGGCTGGAATGGTGAAATTATTGTTTCGCAATCCACCATAGAAAATGCAATCAAACGCCTTCCTGAGACGGTCAAGGACGATATTCGTTTTACCTATCAGCGTATGTCACGGGAGGCCGCTCACAAGGTCGCACCAGTGGCGTCTCGAATTTCCAGATATGAAGGAATGGAAGGGCATGCCATGACCGGCGATGTTTGACTGGAGAAGTACTTTCCAGAAGAAAAATTCGATTTACACGGTGAATTGGAAAACAGTTAGTATTCACCTGCAATGAGAGTAGGGCTAATCCTGGCATTTAAGGCTAAGCCTGATACTCATTAACTGCGATAAACACACACCCAGACCATCTAACAAAAAGCCCCAGATGAGAACCGAGCAATGAATGATCCTGCTGAAGAAAACAGACTTGGCATCGATTTGAGCGATCCAGGCCCGCTGCCTCAAGCTGCCATTGATCAGGCGGTAGACCTTATGAGAACAGGTCGATTACATCGGTATGGAGAATATAGCGGCACAGAACCCCATGCAGCACTGTTGGAAGAGGAATTCGCCAATTACGTGGGCTCCCGGTATGCCGTTGGCATTAACTCCGGAGGCTGTGCAATTTTCATAGGTCTGAAAATCGCTGGCGTAGAAGCAGGAGACCCCGTGCTGGTCAATGGATTTAATCTTGCCCCAGTTCCTGGAGCCATTCATCACGCCGGTGCTCGCGCTGTACTAGTAGAAATCGACAACGGTTATTGTATCGATATTAACGACCTGAAAGAAAAGGCCGAGAAAAGCGGCGCCAAAGTATTGCTTCTCACTCATATGCGCGGCCATATTGTGGATATGCAACAAATCAGCGAGGCCTGCGATGAATTAGGATTGGTCCTGGTCGAAGACTGCGCCCATACCATGGGAGCCAAGTGGGGAGACAGATTTACCGGCAGATTTGGCGCAGTAGGCTGCTTTAGCACCCAGACCTTCAAACACATTAATTCTGGTGAAGGAGGCATCCTCGTTACCGATGACGAAGACATGGCGGCTAAAGCCATTCTTTACTCTGGCAGTTATATGCTTTATGGACAACATCAAAGTGCCCCATCCCAGGCGGTGTTTGATAAGTGGAAAAAACACATTCCAAATTTCAGTATGAGGATGTCTAATCTGGTTGCCTGTATTTTGCGCCCCCAGCTGGCGCAAATGACCCAAAGAGGAGAGCGATGGAATGACGCGTATGTTGCTCTAGAACAAAAACTCAATGGCATTAACGGCGTCGAAGTGTTACTCCGGGATACACAGGAAAGGTATGTGGCCAGCTCCATTCAGTTCAAAATCAACGGACTCGACCAGCAACAGATTATTAAATGGGTTGATCAGTGCACTAACCGCGGAGTAGCGATCAAGTGGTTCGGCCGTAGTGAACCCATGGGTTATACCAGTCTTTATCAACACTGGCAGTATCTGGAACCACAATCTTTACCGAAGACCGAAAACATTTTGGAAACGACCTGTGATATGCGAATTCCTCTGTCCTTGACCGGGGAGAACTGTGATCAGATTGCACACATCATGGAACAGGAACTGGAATTTTTTCGCTAAATATGACAATCACCTTTAAATTAACAAAATAGTATAACCATGCATTTATCAAGATTTCCCAGAGTCCATCTCGCCCATCTTCCCACACCATTGGAGCTACTACCCAATCTAAGCAAAGCTCTTGGGGGGCCCAATATTTACATCAAACGGGACGACTGCACGGGTCTTGGTTCCGGTGGAAACAAAACCCGAAAGCTTGAATTCCTGATTGCAGATGCACTAGAGAAAAAAGCGGATGTCGTTATTACTCAGGGCGCCGTGCAATCCAACCACGCAAGACAAACCGTTGCAGCGGCGACCAAAATGGGAATGGCATGCGAAATTCTCCTTGAGAACCGCACCGAAAGTGTTGAGCACGAATACCTGGAATCGGGAAATGTCTTTCTGGACAAATTGTTTGGCGCCAATGTTACTTCCTTTGCCAAAGATACTAATATGGACCAGGCTATGGAAGATAAGGCGGAGGAGCTACGGATTGCCGGTAAAAACCCATACATTATTCCAGGCGGTGGATCCAATGCCATTGGTGCACTTGGTTACGTGAACTGCGCCATCGAAACATTGACCCAAGCCAATGACATGGGCCTAAAGATTGACCACTTTGTTACTGCCACTGGAAGTGCCGGTACCCAGGCTGGGCTGATTGTTGGTCTGGAAGCCACTAACTCCCTGATTCCGCTTCTGGGCATCGGTGTTCGCGCTCCCAAAGAAAAACAGGAAGAAAACGTCTTCAACCTGGCTTGTAAAACCGCCGACCACATGGGCATTTCCGGCTGCGTCGCCCGGGAAAAAGTTATCGCTGATTGCAATTATGTCGGCGGTGGTTATGGCGTACCCACAGAAGGAATGCTCGAAGCTGTGTCCATGATGGCCAAACAGGAAGCCATTCTGATGGACCCGGTTTATTCTGGAAAAGGGCTCGCTGGACTCATCGACTACATCCGTAAGGGGATTTTCAAAAAAGACGAAAACATCGTCTTCCTACATACCGGGGGTAGCGCGGCACTATTCGGTTATACGAATGCGTTCAACTTTACCTGAGAGGAAAGCCAGCAACGATAAATCAGAAATAGGAAATCACTCTTCGTTTATAGACAATATACTGGCAATTACAGACAATTGGTTGATTCAGATTAGTAATTTCCACAGAATAGCCATTATTATAAAAACGGAAACCCCGTCATTTCTGATGGGGTTTTGTTTAAGACTTGAGGAGTTTTCGCATTCATAATTCCTACTTTCGATATTTATCGGCGACGATCACTAACCATGCAAAACAGGAAAAAACCCTATGGAACACTGGATGCATCTTACCAGGCTGCGGGTGGATATAATGGACTGATAACTCTGGTTGATCGGTTCTATGATTATATGGATAGTCTCCCCGAGGCCAGCGTCATACGGGAAATGCACCCGGAAACCCTCGACGAATCCAAAGAAAAACTGGCACGTTTTCTTAGCGGCTGGCTCGGAGGTCCGAAACGCTATCAAGAAAAATATGGGCCCATCAGAATCCCCATGGTCCACTTGCATTTAGACGTGGGCGCCGCGGAAAGAGACGCATGGTTATTATGCATGGAAAAAGCGCTGGATGATTCGAGCTATGACGCAGGTTTTAAGACATACCTACTCGATCAACTAGCCCGACCAGCAGAACGCATCAGAGAAGTCACGGAAAACAGACGCGCTAATGAATCAACCCCTAAAGACTCCTAATTCCTGGTGGTCGAGCGTGCCAATCCGAAGACCTACTGGCCAGAGCTTTTCAACGCCTGATATCTCTCCAAAGCGAGCTTTCGACTAGAGGATAAATCCACAATGGGCAACGGATAGCTTTTTCCAGCAACAAAATTGATGCTAGAGAGAACAGACGCCGGTGCAGCCCAGGGTTGGTGGATATATTTTTCAGGTAGATTGGCGATTTCTGGGACCCACTTTTTGATATACAAGCCTTGCTGATCAAAACGGCCGCCCTGTCTCACTGGACTAAAAATTCGAAAATACGGTGCGGCATCTACTCCACAACCTGCAGTCCACTGCCATCCCATTGTATTGTTTGCCAAACTAGCATCCACCAGAGCATCCCAAAACCACTTCGCCCCCTCTAACCAATGCACTAGTCCGTTTTTGGTTAGAAAAGATGCCACTAGCATTCTAATACGGTTGTGCATCCAGCCCGTTCGCCATAACTCTCGCATTCCAGCATCAATCAGTGGGATACCGGTCTTTCCCTCACACCAGGCTTGAAAAAAAGCTTCGTTCTGTCGCCATTGAAAATCGACAAACTGCTCGCGGAAAGGCTTGTGAGAAGTGCATGGAAAATGGTAGAGCAAATGATGGGCGAAATCTCGCCAGATTAGCTGTTTCAAATAAGGCTTTACATCATCTTCCCGCTGACGAAAAGAAGCATACAGCTGAACCGCATGCCATACCTGCCGCGGTGATATCTCGCCAAAATGCAGATGTGGAGATAGCCGCGAAACTCCTAACGTGGCGGGAATATCCCGGTCCGTGGTATAACGCAGTACAACCTCATCGAGAAACTGTTTAAGTTTCTCATTAGCTCCTGCTTCTCCAGGTTGCCAATGGTTTCCAAATTCATTGTGCCAGTTTTTCTCCGGTAACAGATTCAATTGCTCCGGTATCAAGTGTGCGGGTGAGGGTTTTACGAAAGTTAAAGAAGCCGGTTTTCCATGTTCTATACCAGGCAATGGTAATTGGAAATATCGGCGGCTAAAGGGTGTGTAAATTTTATAAGGCCCGCCCCCTTCTTTTTCTATGTCCCAGGGTTCGTACAACAAGGCACCATTGAAACTCTTTGCGACAATCCCGTTTTTCCCTAACTCCCTTTTAATGAATTTATCCCGCTTGATAACGGCGGGTTCGTAAAGTCGATTCCAATAAACGGCATCAGCCCTGGTTTCATTATATAGGTCGATAAGGGTCTTAAGACTTTCCCCCTGACGTATAACCAGAGCACCACCGTGGGCTTTCAGATCTTCTGCAAAGCTGACAAGACCATGGTGTAACCACCAACGACTTGCTGCTCCCATCTCCCATGGCGCCTCTTCCCGATCATTGAAAATATATGCAATTACTATCTGATCGTGATATCGAAGGGCAACATTTAACGCTGGATTATCCGTTAACCGAAGGTCTCGTCTTATCCAGACAATGGCTGTGGATGGCATGAGATCGGAATAAATCTGATTGAATAACGTAGAGGCTTACAAACCGAAGTGAAAGTTTCCTATCTGACAGATATAGAGAGAAAACCCATCATTGATTTCATCCAGGGATTTAAGTGAGACTGAACAACTGATACATTGATGGCAGGTGTAATCTGGTTTTGGTACTGTTGGTTATAGGTAAACATCAATTAGACACCAGAATTTTCAGTAACGTAATTCGGTATCGCAATCTAGGTTGCGTGGCAATGGATTACCATTTGTCTTATTTTAAACTCCGATTTCAGGCATAGCCATTGTTAGCATTTATCTTCGCCGTCATCCTGCTTGTTCTCACTCCAGGGCCTAGGGTACTTTCCACCGCGGGCTTAGGAGCAGCTTGGGGCTTTAGGGCTGGACTGCAATACGTCATTGGCCTTTTTCTCGGTAACAATCTTGTGGCATTCATCGTGGTATCCGGAATGGCAACAATATTGTTCACCATTCCTTATGCACGAACTATTCTATTGATACTATCGGTTAGTTATCTGATTTACCTGGCGGCGAAAATCGCCTTTGCAGGCTCCAAAATTGGTTTTATTTCTGCTACCGGAAGACCCGGAGTTCGCGCTGGAATTCTATTGCAGATTATCAACCCCAAGGCCTATGTGGTAAATACAACGCTATTCACGGGGTTCGTTTTTTATCCGCAGTCACTGATTACCGAAACCCTAATCAAATTTCTTATACTCAATCTGATCTGGATTCCGGTACACCTGCTATGGCTTTGGGTAGGTGGAAAAATCCAGGAAATGCAACTACCGGAAAAAATACAATTCCGCGTTAATGTCACCATGGCCATTGCCATGCTATCCGTCGTAGTACTTGCACTTTTTTCCACACGTTGATTCGGATGCATTAACGATTTGTTGAGAACCACAATCCAGGGTCACAACCTGGGCTCACAACTTGTAGATTCATCTATTTCTCCATGATCGCGGACATAAACGCTCCAACATCCTTAATCGCATCAGGATGCACGTTGTGCTCAGCATCATAGGTTTTCAATTCAACACTGTAACCCAACCCAATCAGCCTTTCCCGATCGTTCTCACCAATAGTCAGTGGTATCGCTCGATCATTCGCTCCGTGACCGGCTAAGATCGGGGTCTTCTGGTTTTCCGTAGTGCGTTCCCCTGCGATGCTATTCACAAACGGTAAGTAGGTTGATAAGGCAATAATGCCGGCGATCTTTTTAGGGTACCTAAGAGCCGAAAAATAGTTTGCCGCTCCCCCCTGGGAAAAGCCCGCAAAGAAAATTCGTTCAGTGGGAATACCTCTTTCATTTTCCCGATCTACGAGAAACCGATACATCTCAAAGGTCTCCTCTATCCCCTCCCGATCCTGATCCATACCAAACTCTTCGCCTCTGGAGTCATACCAACCTCGCATTTCCTGACCCTGATAGCTGGTTATTGCCAATAGTCGTCCTCGGGGAAAAATGAAACGTGTTGCTTTTGGCAATTGCATCCCGGCTGGAACATGCTCAAAGCGATCTGCGTCGCCATCCAGACCATGTAACCAGATGATAGAATATTCCGGTGCCTCGCCGGTTTGAACCTCGATACACTCAACATTAGCCGATTGATTTTGAGACTGCATAAGAAACTCCTGACTTTGATTTAGGACTCGAATTACTATAACCCCTGGATTGGGCTGCACAAGACCTGATAGTACCAAATAATGCACCCACGGCATCAAAATCCAGAACTGAAACACAGCACTCTAAAATTAAAGCGCTTTTAAACAGGATTTTTCAGGCAAGCGGGTTAGTCATCCCAAAAGCCTTTGAGTCGTTAATAGATCAGTCGACCAGGTACGCCTATTATCGTTTTTATGGACTTTGGAATAAAAACTAACAGCCATCAAACCATAACGAAAGCCTGTGTCAGCGGGTTAGCCCAGCCCTCGCCAGGGGTTTATCTGTCCTAATTCCCTCGCGCTTTATGACGTATAAGCCCGCTGCCATGATGACAGCCACGCCCAGAATTGTTTGCATATCCGGGACTTCTGACAGAAACAAATAACCAAGAATAACTACCCAGATAATGGGCGAATACTCCATGGTCGCAATTTTCGAGGCTTCACTCAGCTGATAAGCCTGGCTTGATAATACCGATGCCCAAGCCGTTGCGAACCCGGAGCCCATTATTAATAGAGCATCCTGAATATTCGGCATCGCCCAGGATCTGAAAAGAAATTGAATACTGGGATTCTCCGATTCCATGTTCACAAAACTGAGGGCGATCGCCATTAAGACCCCTGCTACGAAATAGACGAAATTGGAATAAAACGCCATTACCGTGGCTTTGGCATCCAGCTCCATTGTTCTAATCATGATTTGTGCACAGGAATACGAAAAAGCCGAAAACACTGGCAACAGACTATGGATACCAAAATCTTCACCTCGGGGATTCAAAACGATGATCACTCCAATGAAACCAAGGATAATGCCCCCTATTCTACGAATACCCAAAGACTCTCCGAGTATGGGAACACTCAATATTGAAATAAAAAAAGGGCTGGTAAAAAATAACGCTGTGGCCGTCGCCAGCGGCATTGCCACAATGGACAAATAGAAAAACATAAAGGCGACCAGCAAAAAAATACCCCGTAAAACCATTTTGACCGCTGGCTGGCTTTTTAACGCCTGAAATTCACCGGACATCCGAATCCAAAAAAAGATTAGGGGCACAGCTACCATCGCTCTGGCTACCAGCAATTGATGGACGGCATAGCCATCACTCACCCCTTTCATAATGACGTCCTGAATGGTAAACAGGAGTTTAGATAGACTAAGAAAAAGAATGGATTGGATAAGGGGTGTCATGTCGAAAGATCAAGAATTTTTCCAACTTCAGTCATACGTTCATATTACCGAATGCGCCATTGACACACACCCTGAAAGTACTATTCTAAACCGACTTACCTGGTCATGAAACGCCTTATTTGTATGGATTTCTCATCGGCTAGTCTGAATGAAGGTCGAAACCGCATCAATATCATTTCCTGAACAACAGACTTCCGCCCCATTTCCAGGTTTAAACCGCCAGTTATTTCGCTAATATTCAGCTCTTTAACTCAATTGGGTATGTTCTCAAAACCCCAGTAGCGTTAGAATCGGGCTGCGGAAAAGAGCGACGGTTTGCAGGGAACCAATACAGAAAGTCATAACCTATCGATTTATCTGTTGTCTTCATCAGCATGACTCCAAAGCAAATAAGCGCCCGCTCTCTTAATCCCCAAACACCCCAAACAACCAATCAGATATTTCGCGTATCAACTATTTCACGTCAATGTCTTCACCCGGTATTCTTATTCTGTCTGCGCCGTCTGGTGCAGGAAAAACCAGTCTGGCCAAAGCCCTGGTTGATTCCCGGAACGATGCCCAATTGACCGTTTCTCATACCACCAGGAAACAGCGCCCTGGAGAAATTGACGGACAGCACTATTTCTTTATTGAAAAGGCAGAATTCGAGGCCATGATCGCAAGGGGTGATTTTATTGAGCACGCAGTGGTCTTCGACCATTATTATGGGACTTCAGCAAAGACCATCGACGCACTGCTTTTAAATGGGAAGCATGCTATTCTGGATATTGATTGGCAAGGTGCCCGAAACGTGCGGGAAAAATTTCCCCAGGCAAAATCATGTTTCATTATGCCGCCATCACTACAGTCATTAGAAACACGCTTGCGTCAACGTAAACAGGATAGTGAAGAAGTTATCCTTCGACGTATGCGGGACGCGAAAAAAGAAATGGATCATAAAAGTGAATATGATCAAATTATCGTAAACGACAATTTTGACGAAGCATTAAAAGAGCTTCGGAATATCTTACGGGATTTGGACCATGGCTAATTGCTATTCCGGCTAATTGCTATTTCCATTTTCCAAACAGTTGAATGAATTTTTATTAAAGAATTTTTATTGAGGATCCTAAAATATGGCACGTATCACTGTTACAGATTGTCTTGAACATGTTGATAACCGGTTTGAATTGGTATTGGTTGCGACAAAGCGGGCTCGACAGCTCATTCTTGGTGCTGATCCCCTGGTTGAACCGGATAATGACAAACCCACCGTTATCGCATTACGGGAAATTGCAGAAGGAAAAATCACTGCCTCTATTCTCGAAGAAGACACTACCATTTCAGGTCTTGATTTTGACACAAGCGAAGAGTTAAACGATATGTTTGAAATCTCCGGAGAAACCGACGGTGAGCAAGCTTCCGCTAATCAAGCGCCTGAATCAGCGTCTTAGTAGCTACTACTCTGACGGAGTCGCCTCCACCGATCATGCTGGCCTCGTTAGCGAGCTAACGGACCAGCTTCGCTCCTATTTGGACGATGAGTCCATCGATGATATTTATGAAGCCTATCTCTATGGTGCAGAGGCTCATAAGGGGCAAAAACGACAGAGTGGAGAAGACTATATTTATCACCCACTTGCTGTCGCCAAAATTTTGGGTGACTTGCGGATGGACAGCCGCACGATTATTGCGGCGATTCTCCATGACGTTGTCGAAGACACGGATATAACTCTGGCTCAACTAGCCGACCAATTCGGCGGCGACGTCGCTGTATTGGTTGACGGTGTTAGCAAGGTCAGTCAACTCGAACAGGAGTCAAAGGAACACGCCGAAGCCGCATCCTTCCACAAAATGCTAATGGCGATGGCCAAAGACATTCGTGTCATCATCATTAAACTATCCGACCGCCTACATAATATGAACACGCTCTCCTCACTCAAGAAGGAGAAGAGACGTCGAATATCAAAGCAGACGCTGGAAATTTATGCCCCCATCGCCAATCGCCTGGGGATACGCGAATTCGCACAAAATCTTGAGGATCTGAGCTTTGAGGTACTCTATCCGAAACGATTCCGCGCAATCAAGGAAAGTGTGGAAGCTAACAGACAAGGAAAAGAATCCATCATTGAAGACGTATGTTCCCTGCTTCGTAGCAAATTTACCCACTTTGGCCTTGGAGCTGAAATTCAGGGGCGAAACAAGAGCATTTATAGCATCTATAGGAAGATGCAAAGAAAAAAGCTGTCTCTAAAAGATGTCCCGGATATCCGTGCTATTCGTATCATCGTTGAGTCCCGGCACCATTGCTATCAGGCTTTAGGTATTTTGCATCAAATCTATAAACCTCGCCCTAGCGCTTTTAAAGATTACATAGCATTACCCAAGGTCAATGGTTATCAATCACTTCATACCATTGTCGTCGGCCCTTTTGGACAACCGGTGGAAATACAGATACGCAGCCAATCCATGCATCGAACCGCGGAAATGGGTGTGGCATCCCATTGGTTTTATAAAACAGAAACTACCGGTGAACACGCACCACAACAGTTAGCTCAACAGTGGCTTACGAGCTTTCTTGAGGCCCAGGAACAATCCCCCACCTCTGGTGAGTTTTTGGAACACCTCAAGGCTGATCTATTTCCGGACGAGGTATTCGTTTTCACTCCTAAGGGTGATATCAAACGGCTACCCAGGGGCTCCACGGCACTGGATTTTGCGTATTCTGTTCACTCAGATATCGGTGACCACTGCATTGGTGCCCGTATTGATCAAATCACCGTTCCTCTGCACGAACAGCTCAGTAACGGTGATCACGTCGAAATCATTACCTCGAATTCTGCCCGACCAACGCCGTCATGGTTAAATTATGCTGTGACCTCAAAAGCCCGAGCCAAAATTCGATATTATCTCAATCAGCAAAAAACCAAAGAATCAATTTCCCTGGGCAGAAGGCTTCTTCGTCAGGCACTGGGGAAACTGGGGTACCGCCGCATTCGCATACCCACAGGAGACAAGAATACGCTATTGAAGCAACTGCAGGTTAGTGAATGGGATGAGTTATTGGGAGATATCGGTTTTGGTAAACGACTAGCCGCTCTAGTGGCCAAGCAATTATTGGCCGTAACAACATTACCGGAGATGGGCGGTTCCCACTCGGAAGAACATAAATCTACGGCGCTAACCATTGAAGGCACAGAGCGACTACTAGTCACTTATGCAAATTGCTGCCACCCCATTCCCGGAGATGAGATCATTGGTACGACCACCAAGGAAAGGGGTATTGTGATACATCGGGCGAGATGCAATAACTGCAAGAATCTGCTTAAACACCCTGATAACTATTTTCACCTTAACTGGTCTGACTCCGTCGCGGGAAAATTCCAGGTTTTACTGAAACTTGATACACTGAACCAGCCAGGTGTTCTGGCGAAGATCAGCAATATCATTGCGGAATACGGTTCGAATATTAATAATCTATCCGTGGATTCCAAACATAATCATACGTCGACCATGTCATTTATCATTGAAGTGACAGATCGAGTTAATTTAGCCAATATTATGCGACGACTTCATGGTGAAGAAGTCGTCGTCAAACTATCCAGAGGTTAGGAAACCGAAATGCATCGCGTTTTGTTTGTTTGTCTGGGTAATATCTGTCGTTCGCCGACCGCTGAGGGAATTTTTCGTCATCTCGTGAAAAAACAGGGCCTGGAGGAAATCATTTGCGCGGATTCAGCGGGAACAGGAGGCTGGCATATCGGTAATCCACCGGATCCAAGGGCCATACAAACTGCTCTGACGCGGGTCATTGACATTTCGGACTTACGAGCAAGGCAACTCAAAGTAGATGATTTTCTGACCTTTGACACCATTGTCGCCATGGACAGTGATAATCTCGCCAATCTTCGGCGACAGGCCGGCAACCACACGCAAAAATTGTTTTTGATGCTGGATTTCGCGCCAGATATCAAACGAACAGATGTCCCCGATCCTTACTACGGAGAAAATGGTTTTGATGAGGTTTTCGACATGATTGAAATCTCGAGTTCCGGATTGATTGAGCACATTAAACAACAGACCAGACAACAAGCTGGGCGACACATTGATGTTTGACATTTAC
>JAALKB010000294.1 GCA_011088265.1 Gammaproteobacteria bacterium | reverse complement strand
TGTAAAAGTCAGGGGGAGTGATCCTTCACCATGATTGTCCCTCTCTCCAGTGACATCATCAAGAAAACCCATCAGTTGATCCCCTTCATGACGCTTCCGTTTGTCAATCCGATGCTTCACTGACGTGTGTTCGGAGGAGTCCGGCGTTGACGCAATGCCCGACCGGATGGGGTTTAGGTCCACATAGACCATGCACTGTAATAACGACGCCTCATCCAGCAGTGCCTGACTGTGAAACCGTCCTTCCCAGAATCGACCCCTGCACTGGTCCTCACGGTTCGCTTCCCGGGCTATCCGTTCATTCAGATAACCCATGAAACGACTGATACTCATCAGGGTCTCCCGCCAGCGGTTCAGGGTTTCATTGATGACCTGATATTCCTCCCCGGTGATCTCCCCTCCCTGTCGATAGTGACGCATCAAACCTCCCGGCTGATAAATCAGCGACCAGCGATCAATCACCTGATCATCACTCAGCTGCATCCCTTCCTCCGAATCCACCCGTAAAATCACGTGATAGTGATTCGACATCACCGCATAACCAACCAGTTCAATGCAAAAGGCCTCATTTAACTTCAATAGCCAGGATTCCACCCACTTCCGGCGATGGGAATAGCTCTGACCGGTGTGCGAATCCTCTCCGCACAGATACGCCCGTCTCACGCAACGGGACGTACAATGGTAATACGGCGTGGCTTCAAGGTTGATTTGGTGACGTCTGGCTATGGTCATCCTGACTCCTGTCTGATAGCAGTTAATCCTGTTCACAAGACTAATTCATATGACACAACTGTCAACCCTTTTCCTATGGGGATCCCGAACTAAATGTCCTTAATTGATCTCTCCCTAATTGAATTTCTGTTAATGGGTGTCCTCAATTAAACACATCACGGGAGGTATTCATATATCTCCTCAATTGAGTTTCGCTAATTGATCTGCCTAATCAAATTGTGGGTGTCCTCAATTGAATCTGTGATCAAATGCCTAATATCTCGGTAGCTTGTTGGGGAGTAGCGGGTTCGCGTCCAATTTCCCGAATAATGCGTACTGCTCTTTCCACCAATTGAGCATTGGTTGCAAATTCTCCTTTACCCAGATAAAGATTGTCTTCTAATCCTACTCGGCAGTTTCCAAATTGGCTGACGGCCTGGGCAACGATGGAAAATTGCCAGCGGGAGATACCGAATGCACTCCAGTTTGAGTTCTGAGGCAGCAGGTTTTTCATAACGTTCAGGATTTCGGGTGTCGCGGGAGATGCATGGGGAATACCGAGGCACAGTTGAAACATCGGCAATCCATCAATGTAGCCCTGCTCAATCAGCGACCGGGCAAACATAATATGACCTGGTTCGAAGACTTCCATTTCAGGTTTTACCCCTAACTCCTTAATACGTGTCGCCATGATTCGAAGATGTTCCGGTGTATTAACAAAAATGGTTTCACCAAAGTTGAAAGTCCCTACATCCAGGGTACAAATGTCCGGAAGCAATGCCTCGATGTGAACAAGGCGTTCGAGCGGAGAAATTAGTGTTGTACCCGCCCCTCCTATACTCGGTGTTTTTTCTCCGGGATTGAATCTTGCGCCTTCGCTGGTCGTCAGATTAATCAGAATATCGCTACCCGCGGCCTTAATTCTTTCGCAAACCTCTTCGAACAATCTCAGCTCGCCAGAACGCATTCCTGTTTCGGGGTCCCTGACATGGATATGAGCAATCGCTGCCCCGGCCTTTCCCGCCGCGATACAATCTTCTGCGATTTGCTTGGGGGTAATTGGGTAATTGGGATGTTTGGCTTGATTGTTATGGCCACCGGTAACAGCGCAGGTCAGGATAACAGGTTGGGTCATGGGGCTTTTTCCAGAGTCTAATAATAATGGTTTAGTGTTGCTTAAGCATGTTGGCACAGATTTCGAAAAGTTGGCTTTTGCAGACCATTTCCGCGGATCAGGACATTTGGTGCAAAGCGAAATCGAAAATATCTCTTACCCTAGCCTCCCAGGAATATTGTTGAACCCGTTTATGGGATTCAGAACTCAATTGTTCCGCCAGTTTTTCATCACGTAATAACTGATCGATTCCCGCTTTAAGACTGTCAGAATTATCGGCCTCCACCAACCAGGCGTCTTTACCGTGGTTTAATACGTTTTTGATAGCATCGAGATCCGAAGCAATAATCGTTCGGCCAGAGGCCATATATTCGAACATTTTTAGTGGGGACATCCATTTCGCCGTGGGGCAGGATTGACTGTAAGGCATCAACAAGAGATCTGCCATCCAGAGATAGTTATTGACCTCTCTGTTTTGAACAAAGCCGACGAACTCAGCGTTCTTCAAACCACTGAGTCTGAGTTTCTCACGCCAGTTTTTCACATCACCGGGATGGCCTCCGACGAATAAAAAAGTAACGTCTGGAAAAAACTCTGCAGTATCCAGAATATTCTGTATCCCTCGATCACCATAGAGATGTCCGACATAGAGCACATATTTGCCATCAGTGGGATAATTTAGAAACTCTCTTGCCTGTTTTCTGGACCTGGGATTGGAAAACATTGACAAATCAGCTCCGTCAGGAGCCACCAATACCTTATCCGCTGGAAGTCCATATTCAATGTACATATCCCGCAAAGTATCCGAAATGGTCACAATGCCCAAAAAATTATCTTCACTCAAACGCTCGTAGAGCTCATCTTTTTCCTTTGAATTACCCGGCGGTCCGTGAGTCTCAACCAGTGTGGGTATATCAAAATCCAAAGAGTATTTCGGCAATACGAAAGTCCGCGTAAACACCAACTCTGCACCCCAGGTTTTAAGATAATGCGCTGCTTTCTTGTAATAGGTTTCGCTGAACGGCGACCAGGATTTCCCTGTAATATCCATAAACGGATAAAATTTCATGGGAAATGGATCTGAAATACCATAAAACTGGTTAATTTCATCATGGTTCGCCTTACACCAGTTTGATAACGTTAAGTTTGAAACAAATTGAAAATCCTCACTATTACGATGCCAGGCTTGGGCATTTTTCATAATTTGCACCGCATGAGCAAAATGATTTGGCAGATTGCAATTTGCAACATATGCAGTTTTCATTTTTTATTCGTCATATTTTTCTTCGACACGGTCTGGTCCACGGAAATACATCAACACTTTTTCATTATGTTCAGAAAGTTAAAAACTCAGATCGTTATCAATCATTGATAGCTAGTCCGTCCTGAAAAAAGGCGCGATGTCGTTAGCGATCATGCGTCATT
>JAALKB010000054.1 GCA_011088265.1 Gammaproteobacteria bacterium | reverse complement strand
TCCAGTTTATACTGGATATGTAGCCTTTTCGGGTTCTTCAGGGACGACTAGGTAGTAAGTCCCCTCCTGTTTGTGGATGGTAGTATCCAGTAATTCAACGTTTTCTAATAGTTTTTTCTTCAACTGCCACTTATTAGGAAAGTCTGTGGACTCATACAGACGAACAGAGGAATCCTGTCGTGTTTCTGGAATCATAAACCATTGTTCATTTTCTTTAAAAATGAACGGATAAGACATGTGAAATTTTTCAACGATTATAGGTTTTATATCAACGAGGTAGCCATTCTTGAGTTCTACAACGCTAATATGCGCATTTTTGTTGGCATAGATTAGTTCTTCAAAAAAAACATACTGTTTGCCATTCTCGCTGGCGAGAAAGGGGTCGGCACAAAAACGATCTTTGGGCGGAAAGGTAAATGTCGCCTTTTCAAATCGGTTGAGTGAGCTATCGGCAACTTTCGTCGCAAGAAACCACTGTATTTTTTTGTTACGTGGCCATCGGAGGCCAATGTAGTTTTTATGCTGTTGATTATTAACGGTATAAATTGGAAATTCCGGGGTGATTTTAAAATTATAGTTTCAGAAATTTCTTCATTAAAAACTGCCGTGGCCTGGATGCTTGCAAAGCCTTGTGATTGCGTTTGTTTGAGTTTTTGTAGTAATAAATCACCACAGCTTTTGTAGATAGTATGTTTATTATTTATCACAGAGTATAAGGCACATCGGTGGGTCGAACGGGCAATGGTTCTACCGCAGTCAAGTACATCGTTGAGTTGTTGCAAGGTGACTGAAATCTCCGGTTTGCCTTTAATCAATTCCCAAACTCCTGGAGGCCCTCCACGATAAAAACGATTGTCTCCATGATGAAATGACCAGACCCCATGACGTGCCGTTTTATGGATATCTCCGCGAATTATGCTGAAGCCAAATCGTATGAGAACATCAAGATTACATTCGTTGATAGTTTGAAGATCCTGATCTGAGAAATAATGGCAGAAGCCCTTTCGAATGGGGTGTAAAACTGTTTTTAGCGCACCAGGATGGTCCTCGATGTTATGTGAACGCCAGAGTGCTTTTGATTCTGCGTTATATTTTTCATCAAAGCGTTGGTAAAGATGGGGAATGCCATATGCCAAAGGGTTAATTACTGAAGCAAATAGGCGAAAGGGACGTACAAGTTTAGAAAAAACTGATGAGGCTGTCCCGGCATTAGTATTTTGTACTGAAGCTTCTCCTTGTTGCGTTTCTCCATTGAAATCAATTAGGCATATCTCTAGATTGGTTTCTTTTTCAATGCGTTGCAGAATCTCATGCTGCCAGGTAGGGCATCGGGTGCCCTGCAACAAAAAACCAATCCGAAGTTTTTTCAAGCCATTGTCCTTCGCGCCAGCATAACCGGTGCTCCCCGATGGAGACCTTTCCCGAAAACAGTGTCTTTGATATGTATAAATCTTACTGACATAATCTCTCCTGCTTTGGTGGGGAGTTTTTCCATTGAGATAGATTTAGGCGGTCTGTATCAATGTATCTTACTTTTAGGTAAGCACTTAGGCCAGGTAAGACCCTAGATAAGACTAATGATCGCTTCCTGGTGAATTCTTTCTTAAGGATAATCATAAATAAAACCATAAATAAAAACCCATCGGCGAAATGCGATGGATTCTTATTGAATATAAGAAAGCGCTATTTATCGACCAAGCGCTTCGACAACTTTATCACCAAATACATCAGTACTGACCAGATTCATGCCCGTATCTGCTTTGCTTAAATCAGCGGTGGAAAAGCCATTAGCGAAAACCGTTTGCATGGCAGCCCAAAGGTTTCGCGATTCTTCATCCATTCCAAAACTCATTTCAAGCATCATGGCTACTGAACCGATCATCGCATACGGGTTGGCGATATTTTTGCCAGCGATGTCCGGTGCAGATCCATGAGAGGGTTCATAATAGGCTTTTTCGGGTCCTACACAGGCTGATGGCATCAATCCCAATGAGCCCAAAATACCGCCGGCTTGATCGCTTAGGATATCCCCAAAAAGATTCTCCATCACCATGACATCAAATCGACCAGGATTAAGGCAGAGATAGGTTGCAGCGGCATCCACGAGAATGTGTTCAACTTCGACTTGTGGGTAACCCTTTGCAACTTCTCCTACAATATCCGTCCAGAGGATGCTGGATTTAAGAACATTACTCTTATGTATGCTATGGAGTTTCTTTTTTCTCTTCATCGCTGACTGGAATGCTATCTCGACGATTCGTCTAATTTGATCTTCATCGTATTCCAGTGTTTCCCGGGCATAACGCAGACCATCTTCATTGACTCCGGTCTCCTTCTTACCGAAATACAGTCCACCAACCAATTCACGGATAATCAGAAGATCCAGTCCGTCTCCAATTACTTCGGGCTTTAAAGGTGAAAAGTGAGATAGTCCTGTGGGTAGATAGACGGGGCGAAAATTGGCATAGGTATCATATCGTCTTCTCATTGGTAGTAGCGCCCCTCTTTCGGGCTGCTCTTCAATGGGAATCTGTTTTGATTCCTCATGACTCAAGCCAATGGTCCCCTTTAAAATGGCATCTGCTTTGTCGCAGGCCTCGATGGATTCCCTGGGGAAACTGCTCCCGGTTTTAAACCAGGCGGAGGCACCGAATTCAACGGGCATTAAATTTAACTCAACATCATTACGCGCTTCAATTACTTTTAGGACCTTAACAGCCTGAGCCATGATTTCCGGTCCAATGCCGTCCCCGGCCAGTAGTGCGATATTGTATTTAGTCATCTATTTAATCTTTGTCCGGGATTGTAATTATTCTAAAGAGTATTCAAAGAGTAGGGTTGCGCTTCGATACTGAAAGAGAGATTTATGACAGACTCATCAACATAATTCATAACTCCATGATTCGCTATCGTGTCTGTTAGAACTAGAACCTGGAACGGGTTGTAGCAGACTCACAATATTACGGAATGCTTCTTACCCCGTGGTCTGCGAATATTTGTGGTCTGCGAATGTTCCTGGGTTTTATTATTAGTTGAAAGATGTTACCTGAACAAAAAATCAGAATCTATTTTAACCTTTGCTGGCTTTCCAACGGTGTTGCCTGTCACTATGTCACCAGACCTAATTTAACTAACCGTTGACTATTGAGACTGTGCCACCATGTGTTCTACAGCCAAGCGGACTTCCTCATCGGTTAGAGTAGAATTACCACCTCGTGCAGGCATGACACCTTCTCCCTGGAAGCCGTCGATAGCATGAGTGATCAATGTTTCCAATCCCTTAGCGATACGAGGTGCCCAGCCTTCAGTATCACCTACCACGGGTGCGCCCGCCGCTCCAGTTCCATGACATGCCATACAGGCGGTGTTGTAAACTGTGACACCATATCTCTGGGTTCTGCCGCCGCTGAGGGTTGTGTGCCGTCAGTAGACACATTCAATGTGCCAACTGGTGCTGTTCGATTATGCAATGCCTCCTCGGTATTGTGGTCAGCGACACCCATTAGCGGGAACGAGAACGCCAGTGCAGCGGCGATAAGTTTGATCATTAGTTTGTTCATTAAACTACCATTGAAATAAAGATGGTGACAAAAATGCTTGCCCACTCGGTCATCTTGCCCATTCGGACATCTGTAATACTGATCACAAGTGCCAGCTTACCTTGAACTGATACGGTAAGTGAAAATGCGTGCGGCGAAATACGCGCGCGATTATACCCCATTGCGATGGTGAATGAGGAGTCATCGTTAGTGAAAGTTGACACCGATAATACCTGGAAAATCCAGATTTAAGACTGGATCAAAAGCGGTTTTAACTGTGTTGCGCGGCGTTGTACGTTTCAAGGGCTTTCCGCAATTGCAATTAGGCTGAGAGTGGCCTCAATCATAAAATGGGCATGAATAAAGTCGGATTTGAGGATGGACTTTTCTCTTTCTTTATGGTCCGCGATTGGTACTAGTCAAAACAAATGTAACAGGCTAGTATGTCATCGTTGATTGGTTCAGTGTATTTTTATGGGACCATGACTAGGAATACGGCAGTCAACCAGTGCGATGTTAGGTTTATTTCCTAGTGACGTGTTCTGGAAATCTGCATGATGAGTCTCTAAATTATGGGCCTGTCAAACTTTCTGGTTATAGGCTATTGGATATGAAACGCTATCTGCTTTCGGGTGAGGAACAGCTTCGAATCTGAGCGCCAATGTAGTGTTTCATGAATCTATCATCAGTTTCAAAATAACAAGTGATATATGGGCCGCTCGATTGTCCGCTTCTTTGATAGTTCGTTGACCTAACCTGGTCGGCGGCATTGTTAATTAGCGACCATAGAGAGCGGTGTCATAAAAATCATCTAAACAAACTAAATACTGTATTTGAAGAGGAGGATAATGTGGATAACGAATTGAGTTCATTAACCGCAATCTTTACCGAATTTTATTATTGGGTAACGATACCATTGATGTTTCTGATTCACGTTGGCTTCTGTATGTATGAAGTAGGCGTGTCCCGGCGTAAAAACCATATGCATACCTTAATGAAGAACACCATGCTGGTGCCTTTGGTGACCATTACGTTTTTCTTTTTTGGCTGGTGGATTTACTGGGCATTTCCAAACGGCCCATGGATCAATGGCGGTATTCTTTGGGGTGATGGTGCTGCTAATACGCCTTGGGCCAACACCATGGGTCCTCATTTGGGCGACCGAATCACTGGTGTGTTCTGGGCCGCGTTCCTGCTTTTCTCCTGGACCGCTGCTTCCATCGTTTCTGGTGCCGTTATTGAACGCATCACAAATGCGGCATTCTGGATGCTAGCTGTGGCCATTGGTTCAGTTTTCTGGATCATTGATGCGGCTTGGGGTTGGCACTATGCCGGTTGGATGGTCGTCAAGCTTGGTTATCACGATGCCTATGCTTCTGGAGTCATTCACGCTATTGCTGGTGGTTTCGCCCTGGGTGTGCTTGCTGTGCTAGGCGCTCGAATTGGTCGCTTTAGAAAAGATGGTACTGCTAGAAATATCAATCCAAGAAATCCATGGCTGGTAACAGTAGGTCTGTTTCTGATCTACACCGGTTTCTGGGGATTCTATGTAGCGTGTAACGTGCCAATCATTGATATGGGTGCTGAAGTGGGTGACGCAACGCCTTTCTTTACCGCAACCAACATCTATCTGGGCCCAACCACATTAAGTGGTATTACGTTTAACTTCCTGATGTCTCTGTCTGGTGGTTTGCTAGCGGGTTACTGTATTTCCAAAGGCGATGCTTTTTGGACTTACTCCTCTGGTCTGGCAGGTGTCATTACCGCCTCTGCGGGTAACGACCTGTACCACCCAATTCAAGCAATGCTGATTGGTATGGTTGGTGTGGTTATCGCATACAAAATGCATTACTGGGTTGAGCGAAGATTTAAAATCGACGATGCAGTGGGTGCGGTGGCAGTTCACGGTTATGCTGGCTTCGTTGGCCTTGTGATTTGTGGATTCGTCCTTTGGGGTTACCCATCGTCGCCTTATGAAGGTTATGCTGCAATTAATCCACTGGGTCAGTTCATTGGCGCTATCATCATGTTCTTTGTTCTTGGTTTTGTCCCGGGTTATGTCCTGTCTAAAATTCTTAACGGAATGGGACTACTTCGCATTCCACCTGAAGTCGAAGTGTTGGGACTCGATACACTTACTATCGAAGAATACGAACAAGACGAAAAAGAGATGGCTGAAGCAGAACAAGAAGCTGCCAAATCAATTTAATAAGCGGAGAAACAATTATGTCTACAGGTATAGAAGCTTGGAAAAATTTGTCTGAAATTGGACCGATTTATCCGTTTGTTGGAACTGAAGTTGTTCTTGTAGTGATTGCTGTTGTAATTTGGTTAGTGTGGCATGCCGCGCAAATCAGTGCAGAAAAAGTTCACCATGAAGAAGTTCAGGAAGAGTTCAAAAAAAGAAACTGACTAGACTCAGTAAATCATAGATAAATATTTGAACAATGATTGCCTGAAAAGGCGCTGAAGTGTTCAGTTAAGCCTCCGCTGGTCGGAGGCTTTTTTTATCTACTGACTCTTTATATCTAATAAAGTGAGCGTCAAGGCAGACAAAAACTGGTTTTTCCTGGATTTCGAGAGATAGCTGGAATTCCTGATAGGGAATTCCTAATGAAGCTGGGCATGCGGGAAAAAGCGAATACCTTATAATGGCGCTATTTGGGATTGGGTTACGATTTCGAGCTGCCTGGCATATGCCAGGTTTAGCGTATGCCAGGTTTTTCGCGTATTGGAAATAGTGCCCAGGAAATCGATATACAGAGACTTCAGGGTATGAGTACTTACCTTCGATTTATGATTCGTTTATAACTTTAACCACGCTATGTCCAGCAGAAAAAATGATGCGGCCGATATTTTATGTCTCGGTGAGCCCATGCTTGAGTTTAATCAACAGCCCGATGGTACTTTTGTCGAAGGTTTTGGCGGTGATACGTCAAATTGTGCGATCTCTGCGGCGAGACAGGGGGCGAGAGTTGGATACATTACCAGTGTGGGAGATGACCAGTTTGGTAGGAAGTTTATGGATCTTTGGGAGTTCGAGGGCGTGGACATTTCCCAGGTAAAAATTGACGCAAACTCACCAACGGGAATCTACTTCGTGACCCATGATAAAGATGGCCATCATTTCAGCTACTACCGAAAGCATTCAGCGGCTTCCGCTATGAACCCAATGGATCTTTGTGAATCCTATATCGCCGATGCCAAAGTACTACATGTCTCAGCGATCAGTCAGGCGATTAGCGATTCGGCTTCGGACACGGTGATTGAAGCCATCAATATTGCGAACAGAAATGGTACTCAGGTTGCGTACGATACCAACCTGCGACTCAATTTATGGTCGAAGGAGAAGGCGAGAACGATTGTCCATGAGACAATGAAACACTGCCACATTGCTTTGCCGAGCTATGATGATGCCTGTGTGTTGACTGAACTGGTTGAGCCAAACGAAATCATTGATTTCTATCTTGCGCTCGGTGCGAAATTCGTGGTGTTGAAGATGGGTGATAAAGGAGCTATTGTGGCAAGCCACACGGATCGGGAATCCATTGCTCCAGTTAAAGTGGACAGTATCGATGCGAATGGGGCAGGAGACACGTTTGCTGGTGCTTTTCTGGCTGAGTTCATCAAAGGACTCCCCATCAGTGAGGCGGCTAGTTATGCTAATGTGGCCGCTGCCATCTCAACCTGCTCCAAGGGGGCAGTAACGTCTATTCCAGACCACAGTCAGGTGCTTCAAATGCGTCGCCAGCTCGACCGGTAGCGGACATCGATAATGAAAGTGGTAGTGATGGAGCCAGACTTCCCTTATCAATCCTTATTACAAAAAATAGCGGCAAGACTTTTGCTATTTTGCATTGCTAAAGACACTGGCCTAAATCTCTGATCAGAATCTCCGACATAACCAGGCTAACCTGGACCAAGTAAGTCCTTCTTTGCCTGGATCAAATGTGCAGTCATGATATTGGAGGCACCCTCTGCATCCCGACGTTTGATTGCATCAAGCAGCGCTTCGTGTTGTTTGTTATAAAGATCGATCTTGTTGCTGGTTAGGATATTGTTTTTACGATGACTCCATTGGGTGTGGCTTCGGATATCATTAATACGTTGATATATCCATATCAGAAGAGGGTTCTGGGAACAATGGGCCAGGGTTAAATGGAATTCCTCATCAGCCTTGGAGAAATCATTGGGGTTGCGGCGACTTAACATGGCCTTCTCCAATGATTCTTTCAGTTTTCTGATTTCCCTATTATTGGCATTGCTGACGACCAGTTTTACAATATGAGGCTCAATGGCGAGGCGGGTCTCGATTAGTTCCAGAGGGCTGGTTTCTTCAGCAATGTCTTCCTGGGTAGGATTTGTGTTGTAACTCACGAATGTACCGCTTCCAAATTTCCGAACAACCAGCCCAGCCTGCTCAAGTTGCTCCAGTGCCGCTCTGACTGTGCCTCTGGCTACCGCAAATTTGAGTGCGAGATCCCGTTCAGAAGGTAATCGTTCGTTGAAGTTGTAATCGCCATTTACGATCCGTTCACGTAAGCCGTTAAATATCCCTGCCGCGCCGGATGTCGCCCTAAGATGAGTGTTATTGTTTTGACTATTCATTATTCGTGGGATTCAATGGGTTCCAGGGAAGTCGGGAAAAGGCAATTGGATAATCATTTGGACTATAATTGGTATATGTAAATCATAAAAAGTGGTTCATTTATAGCTTGCCATGGATCAGGATTTAGTGTTTTAATAGCTCAGACAATCAATGCTTATACGGTTAGTGAACAAAAACTAAATCGTATTTGAACCAAAAAAATACCTTTGAATTTAAATAAACACAACTGAGGGCAATCATGGCGCTTCCCCAACACAGTGATTATCTGATTATAGGAGCAGGTATCCACGGTTTAAGCACGGCGTATCATCTCGCTTTGGAACTTAAAGCAAAAGGACAGGGAGATGGTCGAAATATTCTGGTAGTGGATAAGGCATCTATTGGTGCCGGTGCATCGGGCATTGCCTGTGGTGTGGTTCGAAACAATTATTTCCAACCAGCGATGCGTGAATTGATGGCCCAGTGTGTTGAAGTATGGGAAAGTGATGCCACAGCGTATAGTTATCACCCGGTTGGATACATGCAAATCAGCCCTGATAGTATGTTTGAAGATGTCGCATCCATAGCTGTCCAGCAAAAGGAAATTGGATATGAATCAACCTTTATTGAAGGTGAATCCCAGTCAATGGAATATATGAAAGGTATTTTCCACGATTGGCAAGCTAAAGGAATCACCTCAGTGTTGCATGAAAACAAAGGGGGGTATGCCAATAACACGAAAGCGCTTTATGGTTTGGCGGGAAAAGCCGAAGCCGAAGGCGTGCGCATTGTCTCTGGTGTCGAAGTTACCGGATTTCACACGGATAATAGTGGGGCGGTCAAGTCAGTGGAAACTAGCAAGGGAACCATTGAATGTGGCCAGTTGGTTGTTGCCCCAGGACCTTGGGCGAAACAATTCTGGGATATGTTGGAGTTACCTAAAGCCGTTGATATCAAGGCAGCAGACGGCACAGTTCACAAAGACATTGATACCTGGGTTTATTGGTCGTTACAGGAAGGGACTTTGGGTGTTGATCCAGAAATGCAAAAAACCAATGATGGTGCCATGCCTCCAGTTATCCACGTCGATTCTAACGAACCACTTTATTCAGATGTCGATGGTTCGCTGGTCACCGACGAAATGTGGGGTATTTACTATAAACCTGATTTTCATTTTAACGGTGTTCAGGGCGGAGCCGCTCCTTTTAAGGTTGAAACCCACCCCGATGAAGTCAGGGTCGATCCGTATGGGGTTGATTCTCCAGAGTTTATCGTTGGCGATGATTTTGCCCACATGTGGACCTCGGCACTGGCTCATTGCCAAAAACGCTTTGAAGGACAGACACCGAAATACAATAACGAGCCATCTGGTGGTATTGGTGCATTCACGCCGGATAGCTTCCCTGTTTTCGATACATTTAAACAAAACTGCTTTTTTATTGCTGATTCCAATCATGGATACAAGATGATTGGGGTCGGCAAACTGGTTGCACAGGAATTGGTCAGAGAAACCAGTAGTTTGCTTGAACCCTTTCGTTTTTCACGATACGCAGAAGGCAAATTGCACCCCGTTTCAAATAGCCCATTTCCCTGGAGCTGATATCGGGTTTAGAGCTAGTATCAAATCTATCGCTATATCGGATTGAGTTGTTAATCAATCTGGTTTGCAACCAAAGTGCTGTGGGTGAGAAGTATTATAAAAATATAAAGCTCACGGCACCTGATTTTCACCACTATTTCACCACTACACACCATACTGTCTGTAAGGAGGATAAGAATGGCCACAAAAAAAGTAGCAGCGAAAAAAGCCACGGCAAAGCGTAAGACCACACGGGTTCAGAATTCAACGGATCTGGAGCGTCACGTCAATGCCCAAGGGCGTGACCAAATGGTCAAACAGGTCCGGGAAAAAATCAACAAACTGGGTGTGACCTATATCTATTTTCAATTCGTATCGATAACGGGGCGTATTGTTGGTAAAGGGATTCCGGCCGACCATTGGGAGCGTACTGCTGAAAGAGGCTTCCAATTGGTTTATGGCTCTACTACTAACCTGTTTATTGATCGACACGGAGATTACATTGGCTACGGACCGGAAGCATCCGAACTGGTTGGTATACCTGATCCGGAAACATTTGTGCAATTACCATGGGACAAACGGATCGCCCGTGTTTTCTGTACCTGTTTTCGCAACCGTGAAGAACGCGTTAATCCCGGTGCGCATCTGACTTCTGACTGCCGCGGAAACCTGCGATTGATTCACGAAGAATTCCAGGCAAAGCACAACATGCACATGCGAGCGGGCACCGAGCCTGAAATGATGTGGTTGAAACTGGATGAAAAAAAGCAGCTTGAAGGCGGAGTTACCAAACCAAACTGTTACCACATTGACCAGTTCGAAGAACTAAGACCCGCATTCATGCAGGTTGTTGAATACTCCCAGGCGATGGGGCTGGACATGATTCAGGGGGATCACGAAGATGCTCCAGGCCAGCTTGAACTCAACTGGATGTTTGATGATGTGCTGCGTAACTCAGATCGTCTGACAACCTATCGGCAAATCTGCGCCCAGGTGGCAAGAGAGAAGGGGCTGCATGCCTGCTTCATGTCCAAGCCATTTATGAATGTATCCGCATCAGGTTGTCACCACAACGTTTCCTTATGGTCCGGTGGTAAACCCAAAGTAAACCCCTTGCACCAAAAAGTTCTACCTGGTATGGATGATGTGTTCTCCTATCTGCAAGGCGGTAAAAATCATTTTATGCCTGATCCAAAGATTGACAAGGTCAAACCCGCTCCAGTGGGTTTGCATTCCATTGGTGGAGTCATTGAGCATCTGGGTGCATTGACTTCTATCGGTTCCTCAACGGTTAACTCCTATCGACGTCTTTGGGATACAGGTTTCTGGGCACCGGTATTCGCTGACTGGGGTTTCCAGAACAGAACCTGTGCATTACGCGTATCTGCCCCCGGTCGATTTGAATATCGTTCTGTGGATTCCATGGTTAATCCATACATTATGGGTGCAGCATTGCTTAAGGCATTTGATGACGGGCTGGACAGAAAACTGGATCCAGGTGAGCCAGAAGAACGCAATATCTATGCCGCTATGGAAGCAGGCAAGCAGGTCAAAAAGTTGCCCATGACTTTGGGTGATGCATTACAAAAGCTTGCTGAAGACGATGTCATTAAATCTGCAATGCCAGATGAAATGTACAAAGTTTATAACCATTACAAGACAGACGAATGGGAGCGTTTTAACCACTCGGTTTCTAACTGGGATTTGGAAAACTATCTCGACTGTCTGCCTTAGGCCAACTACTTAGTGGTGGGACGGGGTGCCCTGCCTGTTATGACAATGACAGGTTGTGCAGAGTTCTTATTGAACTCCTGTTAAGACTCGATGACTTTCATAGGGTTTGGGTACCCCGGTTTTTAAAACCGGTTTAAATCGGCTTAAATCGGCTTGGGATTTCCAGAATCTGCTTATAAAAGAAAGAGATGCAGATGACAGGGGTCGAACTGCTCTGGATTGAAACAGGCGCTGTTCATGGTTACTACGAAATTGACCCATCAACGTGTTCTCCTGAAATGGGATTCGGTAAGAGTTGGTTTCAGCATCTTTGGGTGTTCGTGACTCTGTATTCAGAGTAATTTTAATTTAGTTATTTTCCATACGAGGATTTGCAATATGTGCGGTATCGCAGGACTTATCCATCGGGGCAAAAGCTCGAATGTTGGTTCGGAAATGACTTCGGTGCTTCAGTCTCTGAAGCACCGTGGTCCAGATTCGACGGGTTTCGCGCTATATGGTAGCCCCACCGAAAACCAGTATGTCATGCGCTTCAAGGTCGCAGAACAAGAAGACATGAACCGTGGTTTTGACATCCACCAGGAGGTGGTTGCCCGACAGGAGGAAGTTGACAAAAGACTTGCCTCCCTTGGTGTCAACGTTATCAACAAGAAAGAGGCAACAGCCTATTCACATCGTTATACCTTCGGGTTCGGCGGTGACATGAAAAAACTCGCTGATTATATCGAAGACATCGAAGGTGCTGAAATTCTCTCCATTGGTGAGGGACTTGAGCTGATCAAGGATCTGGGTGATGCCACAGTGGTTTCCGAGCAATATAGTCTTGCTGGTTTTCAGGGTACCCACGGCATCGGCCATACCCGTATGGCAACAGAGTCAGACGTAGACATTCGATCGGCTCATCCTTATTGGGCCTATCCATTTAACGATGTGTCTGTGGTTCACAACGGGCAGTTGACGAACTATTGGACTTTCCGTCGTGAAATGGAACGACTGGGACATCGGTTCATGTCTAACTGCGACTCGGAATTGATTGCGGTCTATATCGCAAATCGAATGGATCAGGGAGATGATCTTGAAGAAGCGATGACTCGCTCTGTGGAGGAGCTGGATGGCGTCTTCACCTATCTGGTCGCGACCAGTGACAAGTTAGGCATGGCTAAAGATGTGATGGCGGCCAAGCCGATGGTGTTGTATGAAAGTGATGACTTTGTTGGACTGGCTTCAGAAGAAGTCGCGATTCGAAGTATTTTCCCCAATGAAATTGAAACCTTTGACCCATATGAAGGGGAGGTAAGAGTATGGCAGGCGTAGAACATAAATCCCATGATATGGAGTTGCATACGGAGCAATTAAGCGGACGTACGCAACAGCGATTTTTCAGTGCCAGTGAAGAAGAAAATTTCACTTATCCCTGGGCCAACGACGTCGATTTCGACAAAGTAGCAGATTTTGATGCAGTAGAAATGGATCCAACCGACATCAACCTGAAAATCAGGGAGCTACTCGAACAGGGGTATGGAACGATTACGATCAAAAACCCAAGAGCCAAGCATGGCGTTGGTGTTGGTGTACTGAATCGCGCAAATATTACTTTTGAAGGAAGCCTGGGTTATTTTGGTTGTGGATTGATCGATGGTCCCAATATTCGCATCACTGGTCGGGTTGGTTGGTCATGTGCCGAGAACATGATGGCTGGTACTGTGGTAATTGACAACAATGCCGGTTCAACCTTTGGCGCGGCAATTCGTGGCGGAGATCTGGTTTGTCGCGGTGACGTTGGTTCAAGAACAGGAATCGACCAAAAAGGCGGAACTATTATTGTGGGTGGTCGAACCGGAGCTTTCTCTGGCTTCATGATGCAGCGTGGCCGCATGGTCATCTGTGGTGATGCGGGTAAAAACCTGGGTGACTCCATGTATGACGGCACCATTTATGTGGGTGGCGAAGTGGAAGATCTCGGGGTTGATTGCGTGCCGGGTGAAATGACTGAAACCGACTTGAAATGGTTAACTGCCAAGCTGTCGATGTATGACATTGCACCCGCTTGTGGCGTCGCCAATATGAAGAAATTCGTTTCCGGCAAACAGTTGTGGAACTACGACAACCTTGAGCCTTCAGAGAAGAAATTGGTGCTATAGGCGCTAATGTTGCTTATAGATCAAGAGGATAAATATTATGTCTAAAACTACCAGAGATACCAATCATCTGGGGCAGAGTTTCATCTTTCCGCCCAATGTGATTGATGATATTCACGTAAAATCGGAACTGGGTCGTTACCGTATGCGTGGCTTTTCACTTTTCAAGAAAATCCCTACCTGGGATGATTTGACCTTTATGCCTGGAACCCTGACCCGTTTCGTTATCGAAGGCTATCGTGAAAAGTGTTTGACTAAAACGGTCATCGGCCCAAAGGCAAAGCGCCCAATGGAACTTGATATTCCGGTTTACATTACGGGAATGAGTTTTGGTGCGCTTTCCTATGAGGCGAAAACTGCTTTGGCCCGGGGTGCTACCATGGCTGGAACAGCGACCTGTTCGGGTGAAGGTGGAATGATTCCTGATGAGCGTCGCTATTCAAAAAAATGGATGTATCAGTGTATCCAGTCTCGTTATGGCTTTAATCCCAATCACCTTCGTCTCGCAGACTGTGTTGAGTTCTTCATTGGTCAGGGTTGTAAAGTCGGCTTGGGTGGACACCTGATGGGGCAAAAAGTAACCGACCAGGTCGCTGAGATGCGTTCCTTGCCTGCTGGTATTGATCAACGTTCACCTGCTCGACATCCTGATTGGCTGGGTCCCGATGATTTAGCGTTAAAGATCAATGAGATTCGGGAAGCGACCAATGGCGAGATTCCTATCCAGCTTAAACTGGGTGCAGCCCGGGTTTATGATGATGTACGGATGGCAGCGAAAACCGGTCCAGATTCAATCTATATCGATGGTATGGAAGGTGGCACAGGCGCCGGCCCTCACCTCGCGACTGAAGAAACCGGTGTTCCAGGTATTGCTGCGATTCGTCAGGCGCGCCGGGCGATCGAAGATGTCGGTAAGTCTGGCGAAATTTCGCTGGTCTATGCCGGCGGTATCCGAAACGGTGGTGATCTCGCAAAAGCATTGGCATTGGGCGCAGACGCAGTGGCAATTGGCCATTCAGCGCTGATGGCATTGAACTGTAATAAAGCGATTCCTGAAGCAGATTTTGAGAGTGAAATGGGCGTGGAAGCAGGGCATTGTTACCATTGTCATACTGGACGTTGTCCAGTGGGGGTTGCTACCCAGGATCCTACTTTGCGTCAGCGTTTGAATCCCGATGAAGCCGCAGAGCGGGTTTACAACTTCCTGCACACATTGACCATCGAAGCGCAACTGCTTGCTCGTGCATGCGGTAAAACCAATATCCATTCTCTGGAGCCAGAAGATTTGGCGGCACTGACTATGGAAGCTTCTGCGTTGGCCCAAGTCCCACTAGCCGGTACCCAACACACTGTTGGGCGACCTGACATGACACGATTCTAGGAGGTTTATGATGAGTCAAAATGACGTAGATAAATATCTGAACTCTGATGGTCTGGATACCAGCCGAGAGAAAGATATCGGACAACATATCGGATATCGATATGATGTTAACCTCGTTCCAGACATGGATCGTTGCTCCCCATTCCTGCAAAACTACATGGAAACTATGGGGTGGCAGGATCTAAACTGGCTTGAAGACGTTCATATGGGTTACGAAGAAGGAAAGCCTGCGGTATTCGACCGAAATATTAACGGTTGGGTACAGGTGCCCGAAGACATTGACTTACCTGACAACCAACAGGATCGGGATATGATTGCCCGGGAGCTGTTAATCAAGTTCCAGATGTCAAAGTCTCATCCCATGGTAGATCTGGTTAAGGCATACAAAAAATTCTAAATCCCCGTTAAAAACTCCAGTAGTGGATCATTATTTAGGCGCGGACCTTAGGGGTCGCGCTTTTTTTTGGCTTTGTGTTTATTGAGCCACATTAGAGTTCGATATTAACCAAAGTTTATTCTGGCCCACGGACGGTGCAAGTGGTCTAAAAAGCTTCGGAATTTTGAAAAAAATAAAGAGACTGTGAAATAAGCGAAGCGCAGGCAGCAAGATCAATCAGCAATTCCGTTTGGACCTATAATTACTATTTCTATAATTACGGATTCAATAATTATTAATTCAATAAATGCTCTGTCGCCTAGTAACCCAGGGATCGGTTTATCTCATGCAAAAGTGGTTCACCGTTAATCAATCGGGAATAGTTTTCTGCGACATCGACCAATGCCCCGTCTACATGCCAGCCCGAGACATGGGGAGTAACCGTGATCTTCGGATGTTTCCAGAAAGCATGAGTTTCGGGTAACGGTTCCTGACGAAAAACGTCTAGCACCGCCCTCGCCAGTTTTTTATTATTGATCGCTGCTAATAAGTCTTCTTCCACAATCAGATCTCCTCTACCGGCGTTAATGATCATGGCAGATGGTTTCATGTTAGCGAGCATCGCGGCGTCAAAAAGATTCACTGTTTCATCTGTTGATGGGAGAATGGAAGCGACGTAATCGCATTGGGACAAAAGCACTGGCAGTGCCTCTGAGCCGTATAGGCACTCAATCCCCTCGATGTCTTTGGGCGAACGACTCCAACCGAGAACCTCGAAGCCCAGCGCCGCAAAGGCCCGAGCAGTCTGGGAGCCGATGTGACCTAGCCCAAGAACCCCCACCTTTGTGGAAGGGCTTTTCCGGGGTGGCATCTGGGTCCAGCTTGAATTTGATTGATGGTGTTCGTGAAACCCCATGTTGCGCTGTTCTCGCAGCACTTAGGCAACACAATACTCGGCGATTTCCTGGGCTGGGGCCTGGGGTTTTAAACGAGTTACTCGCACATCCCTGGCAAGGCTCGGGTCCCTTGCAATGGTCTCAACCCCCGCCCCCAACTTCTGTACTAGCTTTAAATTCGGTAGTCCCTCACTTACACCCGGATATAAAGAAATGACCACAAGCATCTGTATCTCGTCTTTGTGTTCTCCAGCATCACAGCAATGGATTGGTACCCCAGGTAAGAGAGGTTGAAGGTAATCCCTAAGTGATTCTTCAGTCATCCAAAGAGGGTCACGAATGTCGATGAGTAATGCCAAAATAAGTGCTCCGAATAAATTTAAAATTGGGCGTCAAAGGGTATTTATGTATTGATCTAATTTGGTCGCAAGACCCAGTTTGCTATTCTGCTGAATATAATTCCATGGGTAGGGGAACGCAGAGATAGACACCAAATTCTTCACCAATGTCACAACTGACCCTGGCATGGACCTTACCCTGTCTGTCGAGAAATCGTTGACGGTCCCAGACCGGGAAAATACCTTCATGCCATATTCCCGGATGAATATACAGTCCCTGACTGCCATCGCACCAGAAAGCGATAATTTTATCGAGTGTCAAATCATCACCGGGCAAGGCCACGGGAACAACAAAAGGGTGATTATCCAGAGGAAAGAAAAACTGTCCACCATCCGGGTGATAGTTAAAATGCCACAAAAGCACCTGCTTACGTGGCACAGTTTGATTTGATACGGAAGCCTGTTGAGGATCCGTAGACCATCCAAGAACGTAATTTCCTTTTACTGCTTCATTAGCCCCCATTAGTGTATCTCCCTCCCACTGACCATAGAAGATGCCCTCAACCCAACCGCCTTCATTACCCGTGCCTGAATCGATAGGCCGCCAACCCTGGGCGGGCCAGGTGACAATCTCTATTTCCATTTCCTCTGGGTCGTCAAATAACTCGCCGTATCCCTGGATTGAACTTTCAGTGGCACGGACCAGAGGAACCTCATGCAATGGCAACGAGGGTTTGGTGCTGGCGTCGAAAATATAAACCGGTGATGAAGAAGTCATGTTGTCCTGCTAACAGAGGGATAAATGGTGTCTATATCCAATGCTACTTGAATACATTGACACTTATTCTACGCAAATTTTCAAACAAAAAGTTGTTTCTATTTGGAGTTCTCCTGGACTGGATACAACGACGTGGCTTCAATGGAGGTTAAATAGGCTATTATTCGAGGATATTGAAGAAATGGACTGGGAAAATGGATGGGGCGTTTTACTGAAACGGTCTATTCATAATTCGCACCGCAAACCCTTATTATCGTGGTCCTTGTCTCTATTCGCCCATAACTGCCCCATTTAGCCATGCAAGAGATTATTTTTAGCCCCTGCCATCAGCTGCTAAAAATGCAGCTCGATAAAAAAATTAGTGCCGAGGAGCTGTTGCAATTGTTTCGACAACAGATCGAACAATATAACCCGGTATTGAATGCGATCGTAGCCACGGACTTCGAGGCAGCGCGGCTGAGTGCGCGACAAGCCGATAATTATCTCAGCAAACACCAAGTATTAATTGGGCCATTGCATGGTTTACCCACGGCAGTGAAAGATATTTTTGCGACAAGGAATCTGAAAACCACCTATGGTGATCCCGATAAAAGCAAATATGTTCCCACTTACGATGACGTTGTGGTGACGCGGGAGCGCGCCGCCGGAGCAGTCATTCTGGGAAAAACCAACACGCCATACTATGCTTCCGGTGGAATTACCCGCAATGAAGTTTATGGATTAACCCGAAACCCATGGAATCTGAAAAAGACCACCAGCGGCAGTGGTGGAGGGGGTGTTTCCGCGTTGGCTTCGGGCATGGTGGCCTATGCGGATGGAAGTGATGTTGCAGGCTCGGTACGTTCTCCAGGCGGATGGACAAATTGTGTGGGCTTTCGACCCAGCTCCGGTCGAATACCCGGTTATCACGGAACCCTTGCAGACGGCAGCACCAGCACAGCAGGGGTTTTCACTCGATGCGTTCGGGATGCTGCGCTATTTCTTCAGGACTGTGATGGTCCCCATCGAGAAAGCCTCGTACCCTATCCAGGAGCTTTGGGAGGAACTCTGGGGTTTTCCCGGTTCCCTGCTGCGAAAGCTGGTATGGGTTTTGATGTTATTCCTGAACTGAACATGGATCCTGAAACCAGCGTCAGCTTAAAAGCCGTCTGGGCCCCCGTGTTTTCAGCGAAGAGACTGGATAACGAAATCGCGACAATGCTCGAAGATCACAGAAAAACGTTTGAAGAGATTCTGCGAGTAGAAAACGTTGAACTGGATTTTATCGATGCTTATCAATCGATCTACCTTGATTACAACATTCTCGCTCAGGTGAAAAGCCTGCCAGCATCTGTTTTGCAGGGATTTGAAAACGGTCGCTCCATCAAACCCTCTGTGAAAGGAATGATTGAGCGTTGTAAATCCCTGGACGCAATCAGTGTGATGGAAGTGCTTAATCAGAGGGAAGCGCTTTGGGTGAGGGTACAGAAACTTTTCGAAACCCATCCGCTGATCATCTCCCCTATCCATCCCACTCGGGCTTTCGATGCCAACGACACCGTTGCTGAAAGCCAATACGACTAGGCCGGTCACTACTTCGCGCCACTATTCGGACTACCTTCAATTTCCATTCCCATGGGTTTCACCGACGACGGAATGCCCTGTGGATTAATGATTACCGGAAAACCCGGTGACGATTTGTTGGTCTTGCAAACGGCCCATGCCTTCGAACAAAAGAACGTGTTTCATTTACAGATACCCGATCTGTCTGAAGTAAAAGGCAACAAATTATCGTATTAATGTGAATCGTAATTGTGCAGCATGGACTAGCGCTAATTTTCCTATAGTCGCTAAATAGGTCCATTAAAATTGCGGAGAAAGGCCTTTTAACACTATAATTTTGAAATTAGAGAACCCCTGCACTCTGGAAATAACAAATGGATCTGATTCGTACCCACCTAACCCGCCCCGCAGAAATATTCCAAATGTTCCCAATGTTCCCAATGTTCCCAATGTTCCCAATGTTCATTGAGTCCAGGCATTGTTTCGTTATTCTACCCCTGAAAAAACTTGCATTGGTCTTATTGGCAATACTAACCGCCTCTTGCACAACGGTTACACCAAAGCAGGTAGCGCCTCAAGAACCTGTAAGTCAGGGCCCAGTGGATCAAACACCCTACCTTCGTATCGAACCGGAAATGCATACGGCGACATTAAAGAGAGTGGGTGTCGATGAATCAGGCCAGTTTGCAGTCTCTGCGGCGGATGACAAAACCGCCCGGGTGTGGCGGGTTTCGGATGGTAAACAATTGGCAGTGTTACGACCCCCACAGGCCCAGGGCCGTGAAGGTAAACTGTATAGTGTTGCCATGAGTCCTGATGGCAATACCGTGGCGGTCGGGGGTTGGAGACCTCTGATAATATTAACGTCTCAATCTATCTTTTTAATTGGCAAAGCGGGAAAATCATTCACACCTTCGAAAGTCTACCCAATGTGATCTTTGATCTTTCTTTCTCTCGGGGCGGGCGATATCTGGCGGCGACATTGGGTGGGGGAAATGGGATCCGGGTATTCGATATGCAAAACAACCTGGAAGTATTCCAGGATAGGGATTACGGCAATGATAGCTATGGATCGGATTTCGATGTGAATGATCGTCTTGTAACCTCAAGCTATGACGGTTATATCAGACTCTATGAGCCCCATGAACATTCGTTTCGCCTGATAACAAAAACAAAGATGCAGAAAGGGAAACGCCCTTTTGGCGTGGCCTTCTCTCCTGATGGCCGATTAATCGCAGTGGGCTATGATAATAGTCCTGCAATAGAGGTGCTGTCAGGGAAGGATTTGAGTCTGGTATTTTCTCCGGATGCGCCGGGAACCTCAGCCGAAGATAATGTTTTAAGTGTCGCCTGGTCTGCGGATGGTCGCTGGTTGTATGCGGGTGGAAAATATGACGAGGGTGCTATACATCCAGTTTTTCGCTGGGGCCAGGGGGGGGTGAGCGAATGGTGTTTGCGAAACCAGCGGTGGGTACCATCATGGACATGGTGGCTTTGCCCGGGGGCAGCCTGTTTGTTGGAGCATCCACCCCGGGGCTTACATTACTTGATGATGAAGGAGAAGTGGCCTGGGCAAAGCAGGCGCCGGGTCTGGATTATCGTGATAGATCACTGGCTTTGTCCCAAAACGGTCAAAACGCTTCCTTTTATTTCAGGTCATTTGATAATGGAGAGTGGCATACCCGCCAGATTGAGGTATCCATTGCGGCAGGAACTGTTACCATGGATTCGGTCAATCAGGAGATCGCTGATTATCGTCGTCCAGACACCACGTCATTACCCATAGAAGGCTGGGACGATGAGTATGACCCCACCCTCGACGGTCAGCTCCTTGACAGTTTACACCAATACGAAATGTCCCGTTCCCTGGCCATTTCTGCAGACCAGGATTTTTTTGTATTGGGAACAGACTATGATGTAAAGGCCTATTCCAGGAGTGGTCGTCTGCAATGGAATCGCCCGGCCAGTAGTGTGGTCTGGGCAGTGAATATCAGCGCAGACAATCGCTGGGTGACAACATTACAGAGTGATGGCAGCGTTCGCTGGTATGATGCACAGAATGATGGGAAGGAGGTGCTGGCATTGTTTGTTCACCGTGATCTGGAACGTTGGGTGATGTGGACTCCGGAAGGTTTTTTCCATGCTTCTCCAGGTGCGGAGTCAATGCTTGGTTTTCATGTTAATCAGGGAGGAAACAGGGAGGGCATCTTTATTGATGGTGATCAACTGTTTGATACGTTTTTCAATCCCTCTCTGGTATCCCGGCGCCTGATGCCAGATGGAGAAGCATTGATCGCCAGTGCATTAGCCCGGACAACGGGAGACGTTCAGGCGGTGTTATCCGGAGGGCTGCCGCCTGAATTGGAATTGTTGTCGGGGACGAATATTGTCCAGTCCGACTTTGAATATGAGCTCCACTACAGGGTTGTTGCTCGAAACGGTGGCATTGGACGGGTGGAGTATCGTATTAATGGGACTACCATGGGTAATCCCAATGCCCGGTTAGCAAGTTTGAGTGCCGGGTATGGCGTGTATCGGCGACCGATCACTTTAGGTTCAGGAGAAAATAAAATAAGCGTTGTTGTCTATGACGAAGACAATCAGGTCGCGTCCAATACTCTGGTCGCTAACGTCATGGTCGAAGAAAGCCCCAATCAAAGACCTCATCTGTATGTTTTGGCTATCGGTGTATCGGATTATTACGAAGATGCGTTTGATTTAAAATGGGCCGCCAAGGATGCGCTAGCGGTAGCTGATCGGTTTGATCAGGAAAGAAAATACGCTATCTATCAGGATGTTACGATAGTGCCTCTTGTGAATAACGAAGCTACCCGGGAAAATATTGCTGAGAAATTCAAAAGCCTCGGGGAAAAAATTACCAGGGACGATGTTTTTGTCCTGTTCATGGCAGGGCATGGGATTGTGGAAAACAATCGTTATCACTTTTTGCCCCATGAAGCCATTTACAGCGGTAAGGAAGAACTATTAGCCCAAAGTATTGATCATGGTATGTTGACTGAAATGCTGGGAGGAATCGCAGCTAGTAAGAGCCTGGTATTACTGGATAGTTGTGGGGCAGGTGCTTTTATTGATGACTCAGGCACGCTGGCACTTGCCCGAAGCAATCGAAAACTGGTCGAAAAAGGAGCGCTAAGTCAGTTGATGAAAGCCACTGGGCGTATGACTTTGGCGGCGACTACCAGCCAGGAGTTTGCTTTGGAGGGGCATCGTGAGCATGGTGTGTTCAGTTTTTCATTGTTGGAAGCACTGGGCGCAATAACCCCGGATAAAGGGATTTCAGTGAGTCACGATGGGGACGACTGGTTGACAGTGGATGAGATCCAGTCGCATATTATGAACCGTGTCCCTGAAATTACTTTTCACCAATTTCAATATCGGCAAATTCCCATGCGCCAGATCGATGGTCAGGTATTTCCAATAGCGACAGCGTTGAAATAGACACGTCGTTCAGGGGATTAATCAGGCGTTCCACTAGCTAACTGACCATTGAGCTTGAGTTTATGCTTGAGTTTAAGTTTAAGTTTAAGTTTAAGTTTAATTTCTGGCCTCGTTATTCATTGCT
>JAALKB010000053.1:5781-22838 GCA_011088265.1 Gammaproteobacteria bacterium | reverse complement strand
TACGGATGCACATCGCTACATTCGTATTTAGACCAATGGTGATTAAATTGGACGAGTAGAGGAGCTGCTCATCTGGCCATCCCCCTTTCGTTAGAGTTCATCGCACCCAATTCGCATAACAAATGCAGGCAATAGCAAGACTACATTAGCAGACCACATTCACCTGATTACAGTTCTGGGTGGTGACAATCCTGGGCAACCCCCTTCTGTTTTAGATCGAATTTCCGTCTGAGCATTGATGATGGAATGATAATGATAGTTCGTTAGCTCAACGTCTCGAATAACTTCCCATAACCTTGTACTTGCCCCTTGTATCCCAACATTTTTAGAGAGTGCCAGGCCAATGCCTGATTACTACTAACGACAGGCTTACCAATCGCCTGTTCAATCTCATCAATGACCATGGATGCACGAAAGGCAGTGCAGGAAATGAACAGGGCATCTGCCCGACTATCGAATATCTCCACTGCCATGTCTCTAATGGTTTTTAACGGTACTTTGGTCACATCGATGTCGCTATCAAAACCAAGACCGGAGAAATTATTCACTTTCATACCCGATTCGATGATGCTTTCCATCAAAGCCTCGTTAATAACACGATCATAGGGCGTCAGTACCGAAATGCTTTTCACCTCTAATGCATCCAAAGCAGCGAAGGTCGCAGTCAACGGAGTAATCACAGGAATTCCGGGATTCGATTTATGGATTAGTCTTTGCACATTGTCATATCCAATGGCTGCGGTACCCGAAGTACAGCCATAGATCATCACATTAACGCCGTGCCCAGGCAATATTCCCTGGGCGGCTCTTTCAATGTCTGGAGCCATGGCCTTGAGGTTTTCCAATGTCATGGGATTAGCATTTAGCACCCGATTGGTAAAGACCTCTACGGATAAAGGAAGCATTCTCCGGATATCCTGTTCGAGATTGTAATCCGTTGCCAATGCAACAATACCAATGCGACCGTCTTTAGCGATTTCTTCAAGCTGTCCATCAAATTCCAAATCCTGTATCAGGGCATAAACGCTGTCTGGATCGGTGGCTATTTTGTTCAACGCTTTATTCATTGCATTTATCTCTCAAATGTTCAACGTTAATAAAAGAGGATTTGGAGTTACGTCTTTCAGAAAGCGTACCACAAAACCGATTACACAATGGGGAGTTCCGGGCTTGCCCGACGAGTTAACCATTCTGCCCCATCTTCCGTTATGACAATGTTTTCCTCGTGAACCATTTGTTTTCCCGGCAGGAATGTCATACCCGGTTCCAGCGTCATGACCATGCCTGCTTTTAGGGTTGTGCCATCAGTGGCTGTGTTTGAAGGACGTTCGGTCAATTGGATACCCAGACCATGCCCCAGCCTGCCTACTTCATTGCCAAGACTACCTCCTGCGACCATTACATCATTCATCGCACGCCACAGATCGGAAGTGGTAGCACCAGGTCGTGCTGCCTTAAACCCGGCTTCGGTGGCATGATAGACCACCTCATAGGCCCGTCGGGTAGCATCATCAGCCTGTCCAAATGCCCAGTTTCGATCAAAATCACAATAATATCCATCGAAGGTTGAGCCCGTATCAATGATCATTAAGTCCCCATGCCTGATCTCCCGATTGGTCGGCCCCATAATGATGCTGTCATAACCACCTGAACCAGAACCAGCCACCACATAGGAGACCGTATCCGCCCCCCGATTCAGCAAATCGATTTTCATGTTTCTCACAATTCCGGTTTCAGTCATTCCGACCTGGGCATAACTTGAAAATGCTTCAAAAGTATCGGACGCGATACCACAGATATGGCGGGTTTTTTCAATTTCAAGTTCAGACTTCACCATCCGCTGTTCATGCATCTCCAGGGATAAATCAACGAATTCAAAATCTTCCAAACCAGACTTTAGTAACTCAAAGTTATTCACGGGCATGCGAATAATACTCTCTATTCCCAGAGTCATTCCAATACGACCATATATTTTTGGTAATCCCCGGATAACGCCTTGCAGCAATGCAATTCCATCATCCTCTGGTTGGGGCGAAGGCCAGGTATGAATGTCCTCGATCCATGTCTGTTGCATACCACCAATTCCGATCTCGGGAATCACGGCAATGGGTTTGCCATCGGCGGGGACCACCAAAAACCACGGTCGGGTTGGACTCTCCCAAAACTGGGTAAAAAAACCTGAAAAATAGCGAACATTAGGTTCCGTAGTGAGAATCAATGCGTCAATCTTCTGATCACGAATTGTCGTTTGCATCTGATGGGTTCTTGTCGCGAATTCAGATTCCGGGAAACCTCGATTTGGAACAATCATGTCCTACCTACTAATATTTGAGTTTTTTGGAAGAATAACCGCTTTGGAATAAATGGGGAACAAGTGAATTTTTCAATAGAAATGCCCGCAACGACTCATACCTCAGATGGAAACGCATCAAATCTAACGACGGCCTAGTGATGATGCCCACCCGCTCCATGGGCATGCCCATGGGCCAGTTCTTCCGCTGAAGCCTCTCTGATTGATATCACACTCACGTCGAATCTCAATGTTTTACCAGCAAAGGGGTGATTGGTATCAATGTCAACATTAAATTTACCCGCTTTCACCACCACCGCGTCTCTTGGTCCATGGGATGTTCTAACTTGCACGACGGAACCGGGTTTAAGATTCTTCCTGGGCGTCAGGTGTTTGATCGAAATTCGCTCAATGCCGTTATTTTGGCGGAAACCGTAGCCTTCTTCGGGGCGCAAAACGACACTTATCTCATCTCCCACGGACTTGCCTTCCAATGTGGTCTCCAATGCCGAAAAAATATTTCCCTTCCCTTGTAGAAAAAGCAAGCCATCTGTGGTCGACGCGTCTTCCAGCAACTCGTCACCCTCATAGATACGATAGTTAATTGAAACGACTTTGTCCCGGGAAATAGTAGTCATGTAGACGAAACCTAATGATAAAAAAATGGCGCTTTTAGGCACCGAAAAAATATTCAGGATAATAGGTAGTTTGCACCAGAGTATCAAGATTTTTCCTCACTGGGCTTTAGTCCGTCTTTGTTGGAGGCTAATTTACTAAGAGTGCGTATGGAAAAGAGGTTTTATATTGTTTATGTTCGTCTTAAGCACTACCATTCCCCGCTCAGTAGAACCTCCAGTAGACTCATGTCGATTCTTCCCAGTCACTTTTCTTTATCTCCCACCACATTGAGTGGTAAAACGATTATCGTTACTGGAGCATCATCCGAACTTGGCAGCTCTGTTTGCTATGGTGCCGCTCGAGCAGGTGCAACGGTAATTATGCTGGATCGCAAACAACGGGAGCTGGCTCCACTCTACGACAAAGTTTCCGAACAGGGATGGCCGGAGCCCATGATGGTGGAGTTCGATATCAAACGAGCCAATGAAGAATCAATACAACGACTGGCTTCCGCCCTGGATCAGCAAATGCCAGTACTTCATGGTCTTGTTCACTGCGCCATGTGGGGAGCGCCTTTGTCTCCTATCGTCAATAGCAACATTTCAACCTGGCAAACGATTTTGGAGAATCAGTTACTAAAACCAATGATGATTACCAGAGCTTTGATCCCCCTGTTGAAGCATGACGGACAATCATCCATTGTGTTTACCTCTTTGGATACAGGTCGTATAGGTCGGGCATATTGGGGTGGCGTTGCAACCGCATTCGCGGGAATTGAGAACCTAAGTGAAATTCTAAGTGCTGAATACGAAGATCATCGTATCCGTGTAAATACCCTTGACCCAGGGAAAGTCAAAACCCAATTGCGAAAGCAATTTTACCTAGGAGAAGCAGCTCATGAATTGCGGAACGCCAATGCCCCGGATATCGTCAATCTTTATTTATATCTTCTGTCAGATCAAAGCAACGATCAAACCGGACAGCGGTTCACCGTACCGCCGATATCGTAATGCATCATGACCCGATCAGAAAAAGGCCGATCAAAAAGCCCGTTATGCTGCTTTAATCCGTGTTCTATTTGGCCCCACCCACCGACTCAATTCATTTTCCTAACGCCGACGGGATAATCTGTGTTTCCCTGGCACTTTGGGGAAAATGGTCTCCTGGTCATCGTTGTTTTCCACCAATCTGGAAACCACATCTGGCGACAGTTCTAACCATTGTCCCTGGCGCAGTCCCTTAGGCAAACCCACTACACCATATCTAGTCCGTATCAACCGACTAACCTGACACCCTACGGCTTCCCACATCCGGCGAACCTCGCGATATTTACCCTCTTTCACCACCACGGAATACCAGGTATTGCTGTACTCACCTCTTTGACGACGGACCGAGTGAAATTTCACCGTGGTACCATTGAGTTCAATACCAGCCTGCAACTGTTCAATGGCATCATCACTGACTTGGCCAAACACACGACACAGATATTCCCTTTCCAGTTCATGACTAGGGTGCATCAAGCGATTAGCCAGTTTTCCATCCGTCGTAAATAAAATCAGCCCTCGAGTATTCAGATCCAATCTTCCCACAGCAATCCAGCGTTGCCCCTTAAGACCTGGTAGTTTCCTAAATACCGTTGGCCGTTTCATGGGGTCATCCCGGGTAGAAATTTCTCCTTCCGGTTTGTTATAGAGAATCACCTTCTGGGAGACATCCACAACCCGCGTCTTTACAGGCCTTCCATCGATGGAAATCTGACTGTGTTCGTTAACCCGGTCTCCAAGTTTTGCAACTTTGCCGTTTACCCGAATTTTACCTTCTAAAATCCATGTCTCGATTTTCCGCCTGGAACCTATCCCTAACCCTGCGAGGAACTTTTGAAGTCTTTCCCCAGTACGCTCCTGTTCCCTTTTCAAGATCGGTCTACCCTGGAAGTAATCGAGCCATCACTGGAAGCCTGTTCCAGATTCTGATCTTGTTGCTCCTGCGGATGTTTATCATGTATTCCAACTTCGATTGTTTCTATCGGGTCTGAATCGTTGTTACTGCTTACTTTAGTACCCATTTCTTCCCGATTGGCAGTTTGCATAAAGGACAAATTAACATCATCAACGCTACCTTGTTGAGGTTCCGAATCAGACCCACGTAGGCTCTCAGATGAGACATTGGGTTCCCTCTCCTGGGCCGACATCTCTTCAGTATCGATGTCATCAACGTTCACTAACCCATCAAATATAGCATTCTCGTCCACTATTGCATCGATAGGTAGGGCAGAAAAATCATCATTACTCTTTTTCTCCAGTGCCTCCAGCACCTCAGGTGGAAGTGGTGTTTCAAGCTCCCGGGCAATTGTACCGAGCTCTCTTTCTTGCATCAGCGATGGTAACTCTTTAAGTGATTCCAGGTTAAAGTAGGAAAGAAATTCCACAGTAGTCCCAAACAAAGCAGGGCGACCCGGAAGGTCCCTGACTCCAATTTGCTTGATCCATTCGCGCTCCTGTAACTTTTGAATGATGTCAGCGCTAACACTAACGCCCCTTATTTCCTCAATATCCCCTCTGGTCACAGGTTGTCGATAGGCAATAATGGCCAATATTTCAAGCAATGCGCGGGACAGTTTTGGTGGTCGAATTGAGTATAGCTTCCTTACCCAATCAGCGTATTTAACTTTATTCTGATAACGATACCCATTACCAATTTTTCTCAGTTCCACTCCCCGTTTTTCGCAGTCTTCCTGTAGTGACAGAATAGCAGCTTTGATCTCTTCGACCGGAGGTTGTACATCATCTTCAAATAACCCCTGCAATTTCGCAATACTCACCGGAGCATCAGAAACCAATAGCACAGCTTCGAGGATGTTTTTTAATTCATCATTCATTTCGCCATTCATTACTTAACTTATCAACTCGTTTTTATTCTTATCAATCGATATCAGTGGCTGCCAATGAATACTGGTCCGTTAAACATTCAGACTAGTAAACATTCAGACTAGTAAACATTCAGGCCGGTAAACATTCAGGCCAGTAACTATTCAGAAAGTCTCATGGAATTCTGACGTTTACGCTCCATGCCCAAGTATCACAAAATCAAGCAATCCCAGGGTCATTCAACGCCTTTTACATGGATTGGTGCAAAAGGTTCGTTTTGCACCACAAGCAGCATATTGTCTTTCGCAAGCTCGAGGATCGCCATGAAACTGACTACCATGCCTCGACGGCCTTCTTCTTCCACAAAGAGATCTTCAAAGCGCACGAAGCCAGTCTGATTCAAGCGATCAAGAATGTGTGTCATCTTTTCCCGGACAGTTAACGTATCCTCCCCAATGGCCCAATTTTTATTATTCTGGGTTCGCTCGAGCATACTTCTAAAAGCATTCACTAAATCATTTAACGACGCTCTGGCTTCCACTTTCCGTGGGGAAGGGTCATCAAACTCCAGATTAGCGAGATAAATTTCCCGCTCTATCCGAGGTCGCTTATCCATATCCATGGCAGCCTGATTAAAACGTTCATACTCCTGTAATCGGCGGACCAGTGCGGCCCTTGGGTCTTCCTCTTCTTCCTCTTCCTGAGCGGCAGGTCGGGGTAGCAGCATTCTAGACTTAACTTCTGCCAGGGTAGCTGCCATCACCAGATACTCTGCTGCCAGATCGAGTCGAAACTGTCTCATCAGTTCCACATATTCCATATATTGCTGGGTGATGTGCGCAACCGGGATATTCAGGATGTCGATATTCTGTTTTCGGATTAAATAGAGCAGCAGGTCCAGGGGTCCCTGAAATGTCTCTAGAAAGACTTCAAGCGCATCCGGGGGGATATAGAGATCCAAAGGCCACTTTTCCAATTTCTCCCCATTTACCAGAACGGGAGATTCCGTCTGGCCTTCGCCTAAAGACAGTTCTGATGGCGATGGTTCCGATGACGGGTTTTCTTCAATGTCATTTTTATTGTCACTCATGTTCTATTTGATCCGAGCAAGCCGACCTCAGGGATTCGGTCGTAAAAATCATGATTGGGGAGCGATGATACAAAAAAGAAAACGAGGAGTTACTCAAAGTAGCTAACATCCCCCTTACCCGCTCGTAGTACTCGAGGTAGAGTTTCCATAAAACTAACTACCGAGGTTGGCTCCATATCACAGGCCCCACCGTCAATAACCAAATCCACATCGTGCTCCAACTCATCCCGAATTGTCTGCGCGTCATTTAGAGGCTGTCCTTGATCGGGCAAGATCAATGTAGAACTCATTATTGGTTCACCCAATTGCGTCAGCATCGCCGATACGATGGGATAATCCGGAACTCTAAGACCGATAGAACGCCGTTTAGGATTTTGTAATCGTCTTGGTGTTTCCCGAGTAGCGGCGAGAATAAATGTATATGGTCCGGGAGTAAAGCGTTTCAACAGGCGGTAAACATTATTATCAACCTTTGCATAAACACTTAACTCTGAAAGGTCACTACAAACAAGAGTAAAGTTATGATCATCCTTTATTCGCCTGATACGTACAATGCGCTCCATGGCTTCCTTATCACCGATATGGCAGCCAAAGGCATAGCTGGAATCTGTGGGATAGGCGATGACTCCACCTTTATTGATAATCTCCACCGCTTGCTTAATGAGCCTGCCCTGAGGGTTATCGGGTTGAATGTTGAAATACTGTGTCATTACCGTTAGCTATGTTATTGTTTCCCAACGGACTTTTTAGACCGCCGATTTCTTGGCCTTTTTCTGCGAGTTGAATTCGCACCCGGATCGGATGCTACTCCGTTTTTTGACTTCGCTCTCCTTGATGACTTAGAGAAACCGTCACGAAGACCATCAATCATCGCCCGCCTTCCATCACTATCACACTCCTGGATATCGGTCCACCATTGAGCCACCTCAGTATCGACTTCTCCACATTGGGCACGTAATAACAGGAAGTCATAGGCTGCCCTGAATCGCCTGTTTTCCAACAATCGATCAATAGTACGTGGCCTACGTTGAACCAGTCGATTTTGCATACTCCATATTTCAATAGCAGGGCCGCTCACCCTTCGAGGCACCGATACTGTTCTATTTTGAATCTCAAAAACTCTATCTCCCGCGGACCACATAGCCTCTCCCAGGGGTGAACCTGAGCTTATAATTGCCTCATATTCCCGTTTGAACGGTGCCCAAAGTAAGGCCGCAAATAAAAAAGCTGGAATAACGGGTTTTCCCTGATTGATTCGTCTGTCCGTATTCCCAAGAGCATCAAGCACAAGTTTCTCGTAATCAACTTCTGTCTCAATGTCAAAACTTTTCATGGTGAGAGGAAATAGCAAATCAAGGATGGAATATTTCTTCAACTCCTCCCAACTTCTAACACCGTGAGCATGATGAAACAGTTTCAATACCTCATCAAACAAACGGGCGGGGGGAACTTCCCCCAGCAGAACAACATTTGGCCTAATTTCATGCTCAACCTCATCCACAAGAGTAAGAGACAGCTTTGCCTTAAATCTGACCACCCTCAACATATGAACCGGATCTTCTCCAAATCGGACAGGGACGCTACCGATCATTCGTAAGATTCCAGAACCTGCATCGCTAATGCCCTCAACAAAATCCAATACCGACTCCTCGACTGGATTGTAATAAAGTGCATTTACGGTGAAATCCCGTCGAACCACATCCTCATCCAGTGTCCCGTACACATTATCATCAAGAACCCTTTGACTATCTGAAGTTTTCTTTCGTAGTCCAAACCAATTTTTTTTCGGTTTTCCCGGAGCTGCACGATAGGTGGAAATCTCAACAATTTCACGCCCATAACGAACATGAACGATTTTGAATCGCCTACCGATGATTCTCCCTCGATGGAAAATTGCTTTAACCTCCTCCGGTGTCGCATTAGTGGTGACGTCAAAATCCTTGGGAGCTGTTCCCAATATCAGATCTCGAACGCAACCGCCAACCAGATATCCATCATATCCAGCTCGTTGAAGTTTTTTCACCACGTCCAGCGATCCCTTACTGACCATGCTCTGGTTAAACCCCAGATCAATGTCAGAATACTGCATCGGGTTCGACTTTGGAGATTTAGACAATTTATAGTATTCCTGTGGGTAATTTTGAGTAATTTGGGTAATTTTCTAGCTTATTTTGGCAAATGCCATCAAGCGAATTCTATTCGAGAAACTTTTCCATTCTCACTTTCGTTTGATTTCGTAAAACTAAAAGTGGCAGTCGACATTCTGTATCAAGTCAATACGGAGTAACTGCTTCTGATGCGACCATTAGCGATGAGAATTGCAACCTATGCACCTATTGAGACGTCCTTTTACACCTTTGTATGAGAAAGACACCCTATTCCGTTGAGAGTAATTTCAGTCAAACCAGAAAATTACTCGCAATCAATCCGAATCATAACATTCGAACAGGAAAGCCAACGGGACCCTGAAAGTCAAAATAGCGATACACCTAATTATAAAACAAACATTTAAATGGATAAACGGATTTTTTTAATAGACGATCGAGTTTTCTACAAGAATCTCCATATCGTGACAAAAGTAAAATCTGACAAAATAAAAAGCCATGGCGTAGCACCATGGCTTTTCGGTCTACTCAGTGATCCAGTAAAGCAATCACAGTAGAAAGTTCTCAAACACTAAACTCCTGATCTGGTACCACTGAATTGGCCGCAGCCCTGTATGATGCAATTTCATTGAAGTTAAGATAACGATAAACCTCAGAGGACATGGTATTAAGTTCCCCTACCTCGGCCAAATACTCTTCCACCGTGGGCAATCTACCTAGTACACCGGCAACTGCTGATAACTCCGACGAAGCCAAATAAACATTCGCGCCCTTTCCTAATCGATTGGGGAAATTTCTGGTAGAAGTGGAAACCACATTGCTGTTTTCGGCGACCCGAGCCTGATTCCCCATACAGAGGGAGCAACCTGGGGGTTCGGTTCTTGCACCAGACTGGGCAAAAATCGAATAGTAACCTTCTTCAGTGAGTTGTTTTTGATCCATCTTGGTTGGCGGCACGATCCACATTCTCGCTGGAGCAACCCGCCCCATTTTTTCAAAAATTTTGCCAGCCGCCCGAAAGTGCCCAATATTCGTCATGCATGAGCCAATAAAAACTTCGTCAATTCTATCTCCTGCGACGTCAGATAATAAACGGGCATCATCAGGGTCATTGGGAACACACAAAATAGGTTCAGTAATGGTATTCAGGTCAATTTCAATCACCTCAGCGTATTCTGCGTCACTATCCGCTTCCAGCAGTTCTGGGTTCGCTAACCATTCTTCCATCGAGGCAATACGTCGACGAATGGTGCGTTCATCACCATAACCCTCGCTGATCATCCATTTAAGCATGTAGATATTAGAATTCATGTATTCCACTACCGGTTCCTTGTTGAGCTTGATGGTACATCCTGATGCAGAGCGCTCCGCTGACGCGTCAGCCAACTCAAATGCCTGCTCAATTTTTAAATCGGGTAAACCTTCAATTTCAAGTACTCGGCCAGAGTAAATGTTTTTCTTACCCTCCTTGGACACCGTTAACAGACCTTTCTGGATTGCCGCATAGGGTATTGCATGGACGAGATCCCGGAGTGTGATGCCTGGCTGCATTTCTCCAGAAAACCTAACCAGTACTGATTCAGGCATATCCAATGGCATCACCCCGGTTGCCGCAGCGAATGCAACCAGGCCAGAACCTGCTGGAAAAGAAATGCCAAGGGGAAATCGGGTGTGAGAGTCACCGCCTGTTCCAACCGTGTCCGGCAACAACATTCGATTCATCCAGGAGTGGATAATGCCATCTCCGGGACGAAGTGAAACTCCCCCTCTATCCATCATGAAATCAGGCAGACTATGTTGAGTTTCTATATCAACCGGTTTGGGATAAGCAGAAGTATGACAGAACGATTGCATCACCAAATCTGCCTGGAAACCAAGGCATGCCAAATCCTGAAGTTCGTCTCGGGTCATCGGCCCCGTGGTATCCTGTGATCCCACAGTGGTCATTCTAGGTTCACAATACTGGCCCGGTCTGACGCCAGGTAAACCACAGGCTTTGCCGACCATTTTTTGAGCCAGTGTGAATCCCTTATCGCTTTGCACAGGAGGTTCTGGTTTACGAAATAAATCTGTTTCCCCAAGCCCCAACGCCTCTCTGGCGCGCGTGGTTAACCCTCGACCTACAATCAGATTAATTCGACCACCTGCTCTCACTTCATCCAGCAAAACCTCCGTTTTTAGCTCAAATTTGGAAATAATCTCATCGCTACCATGGCGACAGACTTTGCCTTCGTAGGGATAAACATCAATCACATCGCCCATTTCCATTTTTGAAACGTCCATTTCAATAGGTAAAGCACCGGAGTCCTCCATGGTATTAAAGAAAATCGGTGCAATTTTACCGCCGAAGCAATATCCACCAGCCCGTTTATTCGGAATTCCCTCTATATCGTCTCCGGTATACCACAGTACGGAGTTAGTTGCGGATTTTCTTGAGGAACCTGTCCCCACTACATCACCAACATAAGCAATGGGGTGCCCTTTATCCTTTAGCTGCTCCAACACCTGCAATGGATTTTCTGCCAACCCTTCTCTGGGGTTTTTCAACATAGCCAAAGCATGAAGCGGTATGTCCGGTCGTGACCATGCATCAGTAGCTGGGGATAAATCGTCCGTGTTTGTTTCTCCCGGAACCATGAAGACAGTAACGGTAATCTTTTCTGCAACCGTTGGAGCATCAGTAAACCAATTGCCTTGCGCCCATGATTGCATCACTTCCCTAGCGTATTCATTTCCGTTATCGGCTTTTTCCTTAACATCGTAAAAAGCATCAAACATTAAAATCGTACCGGAAAGCGCGGTAGCGGCTGCTTCGGCCAGACTATCTGAGTCTAACGCTTCCACTAAGGGGGCAACATTGTAACCACCATGCATCATGCCCAGAAATTGGATCGCCATTTTTTGATCCAATATCGGAGATTGCGCTTCCTTTTTAACGATAGCAGCTAAAAAAGATGCCTTAACATATGCTGCTTTATCCACTCCCGCAGGCACCCTGCTTCGAATCAACTCCAATAGCCGATCCTCTTCACCCTGAGGTGGTTGTTTAATCAATTCAACTAGCTGGGTAACCTGCTCCGCATCCAGCGGCTTAGGAACAATACCCAAAGTGTTACGTTCCGTGACATGTTTTTCGTATGCTTCTAACAATATAGTATTCTCAAAAAGTGGCTCAATTCTACCGTCAGAAAAACTCATACATTATTCGTAGACCCCCCTGACGCCGCCACGAATTTTAGCTTATTTTGGCCAGAATTTCGCCTCAATCCTTTGATAATACGAGAAAAAAATGTTTTCAACTTCTTCATCCCAGGGTTGGTAAATTAGTATTAGGTTATGCTTTGAAACAGGTACATATCGCAGATTCAGACTTTCTGACATAGATCCGCACCCTAACGGGCTATCAGAAAAAGCTGATGATGTTGATTGATATTGCTTTGGATGGCTTGACGGTACTTCTACTTAGTGAGCCCTGTTCATCACCATTTCCATAAGTAGCAAAAACGGAAATAGCGAAAACGGAGCTATCAAGAAAGAGATATGCCTCTGGTATTCATTCAAAAAGATACCGAATATTCCTCCAGTAGAATATCCCTCCAGATTGGCCTTACCAATAGACCCTGGATACCATACCCAATTTCTTGTCCATTATTCATTCCCAAAACCGAAGTCCTGATATACCCGGTTTAATATACCCGGTTCGAATGGTTAGGAATAATTCCATCGCATTTGGTTAGACTATGGCACTATAATCCCAGCAAAATATTAGAAATAGTTGTTATCAAAACATGAAACAAAAAAATAGAACGCTTAAACTTACGATGACTTTAGCCACGGCACTTGCCGTGGCTTCTTGCACCCAGGAAACCCAGAACAAAGTAGGGCGTGCTTTACAAAATTGGACGGGAACCCACGGCGTACTGGACATCTACGCCGGTGAAAAGCTAGTTAATCGATTTATTGATATTGATAAACTATCCACAGCAACCGCCACCCAGGGCAGCGACCCTCGGCCCTATCGCTTTGGATACGGAATAATGGACTTGAATCAGAATTACAAGGCAGACTCTAACGAACGCAAAGTCTATTTCGAATTCAGTGATTACTCAACCAGCTACATCTTCTATGAAAACCCCCATGTTGATGGCTAATTTGCCATATTGACCCATAGTTTTTAAAAGCCCGGATCAAACTCTCAATGCTCTGCATTCAGTTTTTAACATGTAGTAAGGAATAAACAGTGAGTTTTATTTGGTGAGAAAGAGTGAATACCGCTGCCTTTGTAATCAACTCTTTTTTAATCAAGTTTGGCAGTCAGCTTTGGCAACCGAAAGGAAAAAGCAGACTCTGACACACTCTTTTCCACATGTGCATCTTCGTCTTTTATTTCTCTATTTTTACAACCAGCCCCTAACCAACCCCGTTATGAGTCAATTTCGTTAAAAAGCCGTGGGAGAATCTATCTTAAAGATTATTGGTGGAAACCATTGGGTCGGAGCATAATGGATCAGATTGAGTGAAATTAAGTATATTGAGACTGAGTAAAAGTAATGAAAACATAGCGCAGGCAATAAAGCCTGCGCTATGAACCGAACCTGATTTTACTTCTTAACTACTTTCCACGCAGCGGGCATAACAATCATTGCCAACACAATCTTAAACAGATCACCCAATAAAAAAGGTTCAGCTCCCCAAGCGAAAATAGGCTTATCCCAGCCTAATACGCTCCCTAACCAAAGTAGACCTGTGACATAGATAACCACATTTCCGATCAGCATCGCAAAAAAGGTAGTTAGCGCTTTGCGATCCCAGCCTTTCTCAGCCAACCAACCTGTCACCGCGGCGGAAATAACGAAACCGATCAAATAACCGCCGGTAGGGCCTGTCATGTACAAAAGGCCAATGCCTTTTTTTGGTGTGCCGGAGAATACAGGTAAGCCAGCCGCTCCCGCCGCCAGGTAAAGCAACACAGTAGAGACACCTAACACAGGGCCATAAGCAAGTCCGATACAAAGCACCACAAAGGTTTGCATGGTCATCGGGACCGGATAAAATGGTATTTGAGCCTTGGCCGCAATGGTTAGCAGCACAGCTCCCGTCACCGCAAGCATAATGGAACGCAGAAGACTTGGTGTCTGCCAGATTGCTTTAGTGAGGGTTGGATAATAAATGGATTGGGTTGTCATCGCGGCATAAAACCTCTTGTTAATTATATTTTCCTGGCCGTGGCTATATACGTTGGTTGCACCGTCGAACAAACTCAAGGCCGTGAGTAACGGATATTTTAAGTACTTCCTGGAATGTTAGATTCACAGTATTCTTAAAAAACCGCTAACTACCCGGAGAATCAGGCCCTTCACCAGCGTTCTTCCGAATATTGTTAGCGCGCCGGATTCTATAACCTTACCCGGATTCGACCAAACAGCAGGGCAATAAGAAATAGCACTCCCATAAAAATCAAAACAGCAACATCACCAAAAGCAATATAAGGGGTCACGCCTGTTCTTGGTTGAATAGAACCCCGAACCACATATTCGACAAATTGGGGTGCATAGATATCAATTCCGCCTTTCCAGTTAATGAGCGCAGATAGACCATTATTCGAAGAGCGTATCATGGGTCTTTCACTTTCCCTGGCACGAAATCTTGCCATTTGCAGTCGTTGATGGGGAGCAAGGGAGTCACCAAACCAGATGTCTTCGCTGACATTTATCAATGCTCCAGAAGGGCCTACCTGATTTCTCCAATCAGCGGGAAAGGCATCTTCATAACAAATTGACGCTGCAAATCTGTTCCCGGCAACATGCAATGGCGCCTGGGGTTTATTCCAATGAGAGAAGTCTGACATTGGCATATTCATCATCTTTATTAACGGATCCAGTATCATCCTAAGCGGGAAGTATTCTCCGAAAGGAACCAGATGCTGTTTACGGTAGATCATGATCTTGTCACTCACCCCTGCGACGGTGTTGTAGTAAGACCATTGATCATCGATACGCTCACGATGCAAAACACCAAAAATGAAATCGGCAGGGTGGGTACGAATTTCGTCCCAGAAACTGGTGGATAGGTTATCAATGTAATCAGGTATTGCAGCCTCGGGCATGACAATCAAATCAACATCCTGCTCCAGTCTGCTCTTTTGGAGATAAGATTGAATAATGTCATTGGTTTGCTGTTGATCCCATTTTTCACTAATGGAAATATTGTTTTGAATCACTGACACTTTCAACGGACCTTCATAGGCCTTGGTCCATGAGGTTTCATTGAGCAACCAGCCAGAGGCCCAAATCCCCACAACCACCACCCCAAACATTGTGTTTCCAATAGTAATTGAGCGAATCAATGACATGAGCACCCCCACTGATATCAGGGTGATTAATCCGACGAGATAGACGCCACCGATGGGCGCAAAATTAGAAAGAGGAGTATCAATCATACTATAGCCCGTTGATAACCAGGGCAAACCAGTTAAAACCCAACTCCTCATCCATTCGAAAAATATCCAGGTTACTGGCATAACCAGTCCCAGCTTCGCAGTAACACTCAGTCGTACAAACAACGATTGAACTGCACCAGAAATAGCGGGGAAAAGAGAAACTACTGAGACAAGAACCGCAATACACAAGCCTGCGAGCACTGGCGGCATGCCTCCGAAGGTGTGAATACTGATATACATCCATGATATGCCGACGCCGAACATTCCTAGTCCATAAACAAAGCCAAGTTTTACACTGGTCTTGAGATCACTGCCTAACCAAAAATAGAACAGAATACCAAAGCTAAGCAGACCAAGCGGCCACCAGTTAAATGGCGCGAATGCCAAAGCATTCGCGATACCAGCGATGAAAACTATCAGGGTTTTCATTAGAAACAACCTATCAGTGAACTAGAACCGCCCATATTTATCACATGCCAATATCTAACTGAATGATAATCAATTTAACAATATCCAGTTTAACAACACCCAATCTAATAATACCCAACTCAAGCCAAAATTCTATTAGCTCGCGAGCCAATCAATTTGAGAAGTGCAAACTATTAAAGCCGTCCTGAGCGTATGGATCAGGATAACCTAAACATTCCATTACCTGAGTCTCAATTGCTTCCATCTCCTGTGCTTCCAATTCTTCCAAATGATCAAAACCACATAGATGCAGAGTACCATGAACCACCAGATGCGCCCAATGGGAATCAACGGATTTACCTTGAGCCACCGCTTCGTCTTTAACCACCTGAGCACAAATTACAATGTCTCCCCGATGGTTATATTCGACCCCATCAATTTGATCAAAGGGGAACGACAACACGTTTGTTACAGAATTTTTGTGTCGAAACTGATGATTAAGTTCAATCATCTCCTCCTTTTCAACAATTCGAAGTGTGATCCCGTTCACCTCTTCATCTACCACTATCAGAGCGTTTCGTATCCAATTTTCTATTTGCTCTTCACCTGGGAACAGACCTTTTTCATTGATCGCATCATTAGTGGCGAACTGAAGATCAAGGAAAGAGTCGATCATCCCTGATTAACCTGGGATTTAGCCAGTGCTTCCGCTTGATTCTCTGTTGCTAAAGGCTTCTTATTTTTTCCCACCCGGGATTCGCGATCGTGAATGTTGTCATTTGCTTGCTGCTCCGAATGTTGTTTTTCGTAAGCTTCAACAATTTTTTGCACCAACGGATGACGGACCACATCCTGGGGCTTAAACTGACAAAAACTAATTCCTTTTATATCAACCAGCACACGCTGGGCATGCTTCAACCCGGACATTTGACCTCTCGGCAAGTCAACCTGAGTCACATCTCCAGTAATAATGGCCTTTGAACTGAATCCAATTCGAGTCAAAAACATCTTCATTTGCTCAACCGTTGTATTTTGCGCTTCATCCAAAATCACGAAGGATTCGTTTAACGTTCTTCCGCGCATATAGGCCAAAGGGGCCAATTCAATGGTCCCTCGAGCAATTAGTTTACCGACCCTTTCGAATCCTAACATCTCATACAAAGCATCGAATAATGGCCGTAAATAGGGATCGATTTTCTGTCCGATATCTCCAGGGAGAAAACCCAGCTTTTCCCCGGCT
>JAALKB010000053.1:0-5771 GCA_011088265.1 Gammaproteobacteria bacterium | reverse complement strand
CCCCCCCCCGCCCCCCCCCCCCCCCCTGCCCTCCCCGCGCAACCGCCAGTTAGGTTTTACCTGTGCCGGCCGGACCAATTCCAAAACTAATGTCATTGTCTCGAATATAGCGCAAATAGTGTTTCTGTCGAAAATTCTGACCACGAATAAGCTGCCTTCGAAGGCGAATAATCACTTCCTGATCATCGTCTTGTCGATCTTTATCGTCCTCTGAGACTGCTCCCCTGGATGCCGCCGTCGCTGAAGTTGTTCCATGTGGATTCCTTCCATGCGAAACTGATAGATCAGTTACGGCATTACTTACAAACTGATTACCGACAGTTCCATCGCCATTACTGCGAGACAGGGCAAAATGGACATCGCTGTTCGATAGGGGATCTTTTTTTGTCCCGTAATTTCAAATAAATCCCGGACAACTGATTCTGCCTTACGTTTGGCAGTTTCCGTTCCAGTAATGCTAAATGCGTTATTTCGTTGAGTAATCTTCACATTCAGATGTTGTTCGATTTGCTGAATATGAGAATTGAGTTGGCCACAAAGCTGAGACAGGCGTCCATTTTCAGCGGGCAATAATTGAAAAACGAGAGGTTTGGACAAAATAATTTCAGTATTGATTAGGAAAAAATATAAACGAGTGCAAAGCCGTGGATATTGATGAGGTGAAGATGAAGTTCTATAGTGTCGAATAATTATGCGTTAAGACAGCTTTTCGGGAAACCCTATCCCATCAGGATCAGACTATCGTAGACTAACCAGAAGAAAATATCATTAATCATTGCCCAGCTTTATTGCCCGTCTTTATTGAGCATTTTTATTGCCTGCCTCTATTGTGCGTCCTAAAATTTGATCTCAGTTATCCGGAGAAAAATAGGCGGGCCAAAATAACAGCAAACAGGATAGACTGAAAAAAGATAGATCAAAAACCCTTTCTTTTTTGAGTTGAAGGGCTTTAAATGGTTCAGGCTACCTTTTTACCGTCATTTTCCATCATGACAGCCCGTAGTGAATTAGGTAGTGCTTCAGTGATCCGCACATCAACAAACTGCCCGACCAGGCTTCCGGACCCATCAAAGTTCACCACTCGATTATTTTCCGTACGTCCACTCATTTGACCAGGATCCTTTCGTGACACTCCTTCAACCAAAATGGTCTGGACCGTATCCACCATTCTCTCACTAATCCCCCAGGCCAATTCATTGATTTTTGCCTGAAGAGTTGCCAGTCGTTGTTTTTTTACTTCATCACTGACGTCGTCTTCCAGCTCAGCTGCAGGCGTACCTAGCCGTTGACTATAAATAAAACTAAAAGACTGGTCATATCCTACTGCCTCGATTAAGGACAGAGTCTGCTGAAAATCATCCTCTGTTTCACCTGGAAATCCGATAATAAAATCAGACGACATGGATATGCCAGGACGTGCAGCTTTGAGCTTATCCATCCATTCAAGGTAATCCTTTGCAGTGTATCCACGTTTCATTAGTGCCAGAATTCGATCAGACCCACTTTGTACCGGCAAATGCAAATGACTTACCAGTTCCGGTATTTCAGCATAGGCTTGAACTAATTCGTCGGTGAAATCAATGGGGTGAGAGGTGGTATAGCGTACTCTGTCAATCCCATCCACCGCAGCCACGTAGTGCAGCAACTCTGCAAATTCAACGGTGCGGCCGTCATGGGTCTGTCCACGGTATCCGTTCACATTTTGCCCCAATAAATTGACTTCCCGTACACCTTGCTGGGCTAGCCCAAATACTTCGGCAATCACGTCATCAAAAGGACGGCTAAATTCCGTTCCCCGGGTATAGGGTACAACGCAGAAAGAACAATACTTGCTGCACCCTTCCATAATGGAAACAAATGCCTTGACCCCATCTACTTTTGGTGGCGGCAGACAATCAAACTTTTCGATTTCAGGGAAAGAAACATCTACGGATGGTCTGCGGTCATTCATGACCCCATTTAACATATCCGGCAGTCGATGAAGAGTTTGAGGGCCGAAAACAATATCCACATAAGGAGCTCTTTTTCGAATCATTTCGCCTTCCTGACTAGCGACACAACCGCCAACCCCAATGACCAGGTCCTTGTTCTTCAATTTGATTTTTCGCCATCGGCCAAGCTGGGAAAACACTTTTTCCTGGGCCTTTTCACGGACGGAACAGGTATTTAGTAACACCATATCCGCGTTCTCGGGATCATCCACCCTTTCATAGCCATGACTGGATTGAAGCAGGTCTGCCATGCGGGATGAATCATATTCATTCATCTGACAACCAAAGGTTTTGATAAATAACTTGCGGCTCACTGTTGATCCTGATTCACGCTCAATTGGGCGCGGATTGTACACTTATTTGTCGCAGAATTCTTCATGGATTAGGCCGGTATTCCACCCAATGTAAGTACTACCAAGCCTATAACCAGCCTCTTATCCAATAGACACACAGACCGATATATTCATGAACTGCCCGGGATGTTGCTCCTAAGGCACCAATGGACGGCAACCAGCCAAACAAACCATCATATCTTGTATCTAAAACAGTAATATCTGTTGGTGCAGGTATCACGTTCACACCCGCAGCTCTAAATACAGCCACGGATCTTGGCATATGAATGGCTGACGTTACTAACAGCACAGGCCCATCCCCAATGCCGTTTCGTTGCAGAAATGCCGCGGTGTTCAATGCATTCTCATAGGTTGTTTGAGAATCACCTTCGATGTCTATCAGGTTCTCAGGTACTCCCCACTCCATCAATAACCTAGCAACCAGCGAGGCCTCACTTTGTTTCCACGCAACCCTGTCTATGTTACCCCCAGAAAGCAGAATACGACTCGCCCTGGCTGCTTTAAACAGACGAAAACCATGCAGCACCCGATCGGAACCTTCCATTAACTCCGTGTAAATACGTTTGCCCTGGGGCATATTGATGGAGCCACCCAGAATTACCAAGGTTTCCACTGGTTCGTATTGCTCAAGAGGACTAACTGGATACTTTTCTTCAAGAGCCATGACCAGACGATTAGCGACCGGAGGAGACGAGGCAAGAGTAAGCAACAATGCTGCAGCGAAAACCACACAGATTCCACCCCGGCGAGAAACAAAAAGAGTCAGGATCAACCCAATCGCGATGAGTAGCAATACCAGCGATAGAGGGGAGGCCAAATATGCTCCAATTTTACTAATGGTGATCCACATGAGTATGGATTTCTCCTATGATTATTGGGTCTCTTCGATCACCTGATTCCATAAGTGATCCAGTCTTCTGGCAGATACACTGCGGCTGGTTTTAAGAGATTGGGCAAACACTGAAATCCGATATTCCTCGACTAACCAGCGATAGGACTCCATGGTTTCACTATATTCAAGCTCAGTCTCCAGGAAACGATTCCAATGGGGCAGGATTCTGGTTTGTCGTAACTGATCAGTGCCTCCATCCAGTAAAGCCTGATTGATTCTTTGCTTAATACCTTGCAAAAACCGGGGAATATGAACCAACCACTCAATGTTAACGTCATCCATAAACCCGTCATAAACTAGCCACTGAAGCTGGATCTGAATATCACTCACACAAGGTTTCGGTAACGAATTCGAATGCTGCTCCAGAGACTGTTTTATGACTCTGTACATTTTAAGGGTTTTCGCCACAGACTCGGCGATTGATGCAAGGGTTGCAGGTACCCTACCAGCTCGGGTTTTTACCAGTGCCATAAACGAATCTCTGTCTCGAATCATGTCATCATCAGGAAAAAAAACAACGTCCTGGGACCGCCTCAAAATGGCATGCTGCAACGAAGTCAAATCACCGATGGAAGCGTACAGCAAGCTGATCGACTGCCAATCCGGGATGGGCTTTTTCATCAGCTTTCTATGTTCCGGAACGTTTAGGAAAATCAGCCGACGCACTCCCTCCAGATGCTCTTCCCGGGCTTTTTCCAGTGTGTCAAAAATACGAATGGACACCGACGTCTGATCATCGACCAACGCCGGATATCCTTTAGTCTCTTGGTCTCCCACTGCCACGTCCACAGTTGCTGGCAAACGATCGAAGTCCCATTGTATGATCCCCGTTCTTTCGATATTTATGTCGCTATTTTTCGCAAACTGAGTCTGAGCAGCATCTCTGAAGCGTTCCTTAAGATCGCTTACACTATCTCCAACAGCGATCACATTTTCATTTTCATCGACCAGCTCAATTTTTAACTTCAGGTATGCTGGCAAATTCTGATGATCGAAATCCACCGGGAAAATATCGCACCCCCGGTCCTTACCAAGCCAGTCACTAAAAGCCACTAGCAACGGTCTTCTGTCACTAATGACTTCTTCGAATATTCGATCAATCGCATCAGGAATGGGCACAAACATTCTACGTTTGTTTTTTGGCAGGCTCCTGGCCAGGGCAATTAGCTTATCCCGTAACAGCCCTGGTATGAGCCGATCAACAATTGAAGCACTAACCTTATTCAACAGTGGTAGGGTGACCCTTGCTGTAACACCATCAGTCTCCTTTCCTGGATGAAATTGGTAGATTAAGGGCAACTTCACACCTCCGTCCTCGATGTAGTCCGGATAGCTTCCACACAAGCCCTCCAGTTGATTCGACGTAGCTGTTTTCAACAATACGGATGGAGCCATGAGTAATGCTGCTTTTCGCTTTTCGGGGAGCCGGCGGTACCACTTTCTCAAGGCACTGCCGCTGTTTATGTGATCAGGCAATAATTCATCATAAAACTGGTAGATGACTTCTTCATCCTCCAGCAAATCCCGACGACGGAATTTGTGCTCAAGTTTGGCTATGTCATCGATGATTTGGCGATTATGCTCAACAAACTTTAGCTTCGATTCAAATTCAGCATCGACCAATGCCCGACGAATAAAAATAGCCCTGGATTGAGGCATATCGATATCACTGAAGTCACAACGCCGACCCGAAAAGATGGTAATTCCATACAATGTTCCTCTTTTTAAGGCAAACACCCGCTCCTGCTTAATGCTCCATTGAGGTTCACTATAACTGTATTGGAGCAAATGGCTTCCCAGATGCTCGATCCAACCGGGACTAATTGACGCCACTGTTCTTGCGTATAACGTATTCGTTTCGACCTGCTCCGCCGACATAATCCATTTTGGCGACTGGCTAGCGTACACCGAAGCAGGGAATATTCTCAGTTGTTTACCAAATGTCCCCTGGTAGTTTGGCTTCTTTTGCTCCTTGCGGGTTAACTTCGCTGTTGGTTTTTCGAATACCGCGATATTGGATAAGAGGCCACTCAGAAGTGCCTGATGAATCCGATCACTTCTGGCGTCATCGCTATTGAGTTTGTATCCCGCCTTTTTAAGTAACCGAAGCAAATTAGCCTGTAATGCCATCCATTCCCGCATACGGAAAATAGACAAAAAATTCTCTTCGCACCACTTAAAGGCCCGACGCTTCGACACTGTTTTTTGAACCTCACGAAACTGATTCCAAATATCAAGCAACACCAAAAAGTCAGATTGTTCCTCGCTCATTTGGCGATGGTGCTGTCTGGCATGTTGTTGCTTTTCTGCTGGAACCAGTCTGGGATCTGGAATGGATAAAGCCGCTGCGATGATCACTACTTCCGTAAGACATTCAAGCCGGCTAGCCTCAATCAATACTCTCCCTATTCGTGGGTCTACCGGCATGTGGGATAGAGATCGACCAATCGCTGTAAGTTTAGAGTTTTCATCCAATGCACCTAGTATAGTGTCCTAATCTATCATATCAAATGATATACTAAAGACTGAATTCAC
>JAALKB010000052.1 GCA_011088265.1 Gammaproteobacteria bacterium | reverse complement strand
CATCCGGCGTTCTCACTGATTTAATATTCATCGACTTAATATTCATCGCTACTTAACCGTTAGTTTGAAATGCCAGGATAGCATAATTCAGATCGGTGTAAAAAGAGCCGCTCGATGGAGCTCAATCAGGCAGTTCTTTTAACGGCAGCATTGAAGAAACACAAAACCCAGGGAGACAGATTATCCTTCTCGCAGACGGCAGTTTTTGCTAGAGTCCGTCTTTTAGCCCACCCGCTTTTCGAGGTAGCCCGTTTTTCTGGAACAACAGGCTTAATCTCAGGACTCTGGAGACAGCGACATGAGAACCGAGGACATTTTATCGACACCGTCAACGGTGTTGACACAGACGCAGCGAGAGTTCTTTTTCGAGCAAGGCTATCTGGCATTCCCCGACCTTATCAAGGCAGTGCAACTGGACGTTCTGCGACAAACAATGCACACCTCCATTGGCTTAAGTCGTGATATAACGGCTTCGAATCAGCAATTTGATCTTGAGGAAGGACACTGTGCATCAGACCCACGATTAAGACGGGTTGCCTATGTGGACGACATCGACAGCCGCTGCTGGGAGTTTTGTGCGAACTCGGTGGTAACGGACATCGCCAGGGATATTTTGGGACCTAACGTTCGCTTTAGAGACGCATTTATCAACTTTAAATGGGCCAACGCGGCGCTGGGGTTAAATGGCATCAGGACATCGCGTTTTATCCTCACACCAATACCAATACTTGCCAGTTCCTGCTTGCACTGGACGAGGTTAAAACAGAACAGGGCTCTCTTCAGGTCATTCCCCAAAGCCATCGAGGTCCCATTTATCATCATTATGATAAAGATTCCGTGTGGACGGGGTCCATTTGTGAAAAAGATCTAATAACAGCCGGGGTCTCGGACGCCATCCCAATCACTGGCCAGGCGGGCACCCTTTCCGTTCATCATAACCGCACCATTCACGGGTCTGCGCCAAATACAGGTAAACAGAGTCGACCCATGCTGGTAATCATCTATAGCTCAGCAGATGCAATACCCTATACTTCCGCGCCTTACCCCAGCTCTCACTATGGCGCGCTGGTTCGGGGAAAACAACCCGCATACGCGCACCACGAGGAGTTAGATATGCCGCTACCACCGGACTGGTCAGGCGGCTATACCTCTATCTTCACCCACCAGGAACCATTACTAAACAGATCATAAAAAATATTACCCATGTCAGATCAGAAAATTTCGAAAGGGACCCAGTGTATATGGGCAGGTGAGTCATCTTCGTTGATGCAGGGAGCGACTCAGGTTCCGGTGGTTCATAGTGTGGGATTCGGCTATAAGGATGTGGATGAGTGGCAACAGGTTGCGCTTGGTAAAAAGCCCGGTCATATTTATGGTCGTAATACCAATCCCACCGTTCATGCATTCGAGCAGAAGGTTCGACAGCTGGAAAATGCGGAAGGAGTCACCAGCGCATCCACGGGCATGGGCATTATCAGCAGTACTCTTTTTGCTTTGCTTTCACCGGGTCAACGAGTGGTTTCTGTCAAGGACACCTATGGTGGAACAAATGTGCTATTCGCGGAGTTTTTGCCAAAGTTTAATATCGACGTGATGTTATGTGAAACGGGTGACCACGAACAAATTGAGGCGGAAATTGCCAGGGGTTGCGATTTACTTTACCTTGAAAGCCCAACCAACCCAACCACCAAAGTAGTGGACATTGAACGTTTGTCCAAAGCAGGAAAACACGTCGATGCCATCGTGGTTGTTGACAATACCTTCGCAACCCCCATTAACCAGCATCCGCTGGAATTGGGCGCAGACCTGGTTCTGCATAGCGCTACCAAATTTCTGGGTGGGCATGCCGATGCTCTCGGTGGAGTTATCTGTGGCCCGCAGAACCTGATCGACAAAATTTATCACTATCGGGAAATCAACGGCGCAACCCTGCATCCCATGGCGGCCTATTTGTTACTCAGAGGAATGAAGACGCTGGAACTGCGAATACAACAGCAGAATCGAAATGCCATGCAGGTTGCACAATACCTTGAAAACCATGCCGCGGTTGAGCAGGTTTTTTATCCAGGACTCCCGTCCCATGACGGTCACCAAATTGCAAAACAGCAAATGGAAGGCTTTGGTGGCATGCTGAGTTTCATGCTTAAGGAGAACAGTTTCGATGCGGTTCGCCGTTTCGTACCACGACTTCAATACGCCCATGCCGCTGCCAACCTCGGTGCAGTTGAAACCACCATTGGACCACCCGCCACTACCAGTCATGTTGAATGTACTGCAGAGGAAAGAGCGGCCCTGGGGATTCCCGAAAGCCTCATCCGCTATTCCGCAGGAATTGAAAACGTGGATGATCTAATTAACGATCTTCGACAGGCGTTGCAACCCTTTGCCTAAGAGCTAACCAGTAGTTTGAATGACAACATAGCCTTATTAGCCCTATAAGAATTAACTCTGTAAGAATTGGTTCCGGACGGCCTCTTTGATCTGCTGTTCGGGTAAACATTATCGTTGCACAGCTCATTTAAACCCAAAAAGAAAAAACAATGCCCCCATTTAGCCGCGACGAATACCAGACCCGACTCCAGACTGTGAGAACGGGCATGGCAAAAAATAATCTCGATGCGCTGGTAATTGGCGATCCAGCTAACATGAACTGGTTAACCGGATTTGATGCGTGGTCATTTTATGTCCCGCAGATCATGCTTGTGCAGCATGACCAGGAACCAATCTGGATGGGAAGAAAAATGGATGCAGGTGCGGTGGCATTGACCACCTACCTGGAAGCACATTGTGTGATGCCCTATGGTGAAGATTATGTGCAACGAGAGGGGGTTCATCCTTCGGAAGTCATCGCAGGATTCTTGCGGGACCTGAATCTGAATGGAAAACGAATTGGCTATGAAAGTGACACTTACTTTTTTTCTCCCAGGTCTTTGGGCTGTTTGCAAAAAGGGCTTAACGAAGCCCAGTGGATAGACGCGGACCTGTTGGTGAACTGGTCTCGGGTCATCAAAAGTGATGCGGAGATCGAAGTGATGCGTCAAGCTTCCCGATTAGTAGAAGGCGCGATGGCAGTGGCTTATGAAAATATCGCTCCAGGAGTTCGACAATGTGACCTCATGTCTAAAATCGTCGCAGCACAGATCCAGGGCAATGACCAGTTTGGTGGTGATCTGACTGCTTTGTCCCCTCTCATCCTCGCCGGGAAAGCAGCTACCACCGCCCACCCGATGTGGACCGACGAAACCTTCGTTGATGGTCAGACCGTTGCCCTTGAACTGGGGGGAACCCGCAAAAGATACAATGCGGGACTCGCCAGAACTGTTCAGTTGGGTGCGGGACCGAAAAAAGTGTTTGAAACCGCTGATGCAGTTTGTGAGGGTCTGGATGCAGTGCTTGATGTCATAAAACCTGGGGTTCTAGCCGGTGACGTTCACCGGGCATGGCAAACTGTGCTGGACAAATATGGCCTGGTTAAAGACAGCAGAATTGGTTATAGCATTGGTGTCGGTTATTCACCGGATTGGGGAGAACACACCGTCAGTTTGAGGGCAGACGAAAAAACCGTGCTGGAAAAAAATATGGTTCTTCATGTGATGCTTGGGATGTGGCTCGATGATTGGGGCATGGAGATCAGCGAAACCGTGGCTGTAACCGATACAGCAGTGGAATGTTTGACCCAATTTCCAAGAGGCGTTCATGTAGTGGACCACTTAATGGGCTAGTAATGAGCCAAGAAGGGAATGAGCCAGGACACTCGCTCCAATAGGGGCTATTTCGAGATGTTGGCTTGAGATATTGGCTCAAGATATTGATTTGGGACATACAGTTCAGGATATGTAGATGAATCCCATGGAGATTTTATTTAGCCAAACAATGTAAAAATGGACGCAACAAAACCAGGCACAGAGAATCTTCGGTAGTTAAATTAGAGTAAAAAGTGTCGTCAATATTCGGAGAAGTAATCGATAAATCAGCAACACAGATTAACTGACAGACTCAATTTATTTCGTCCAACCCAATCGCTGCCCACCAGCAAGAAATAAATCGATCAATTCAATCATTCGGCTTTGACCAAATGAGCCCTCATGTCCGCCATGAACCACCGAAACAGGCAATTCTCGCAAACGCCTCAACGACTCCTCATAGATTTCAGTAGAGGAGTGATAGGCATCATCAATTAACCCACCATCATAGATAATGTCGCCACTAAATAGCGTCTTTTCTGCGGGATCATAAAGGGCAATAGATCCTGGCGAATGGCCCGGTAAATGTAAAACATGCAGGATTCGATCTCCCAAATCAATGATATCACCATCATCCAAATACCCGGTTAAGGGTGCCGGCTTGACCCGATATTCAGCAATATCAAATCCATCAAATGGATCTGTTTTGATGACTTCAGCGCTCACGAAATCGTCTGCCAACGTATTGCACCCAGTGGGATTAGCATAGATATTCGAGTCCCCAGGATGTCCCCAGTGATGCTCAAATTCATGGGCACCTCCCATGTGATCGAAATGTCCATGGCTGGAAATCGCCGTAACCGACTGATCACTAAACCTGGAAACAAAAGGTTTTAGTGGCACTAGCCCCATCCCGGAGTCAATCAGCAGGTCACGATGACGCCCCCTGATGTGCCAAATGTTACAGCGCATCCAGCTAGCAATGTGATTTTCATGAATGAGTGAAATATGTTCATCGATCCGGGTAACACTGAACCACTTATTAAACTCGTTCATGGGACTAAATGATTAAAAAGGGTTAAAAGAGATTCCGCAAAGACATAAAACCCCAGCGCGAAAAGAAGAATAAAAAATACACGCCTGAAAGCTGTCTCCGACAAGCTGTGCCTTATTTTCCTACCCAACAGCATACCCACACAAACCGGTATGACCGCAAACAGGGAGAGTAATCCTAATTGCTCCGAAAACAGATCATTGCCCGTCAATGCAATGCCAAGTACCACGGTAGATACGAAAAACAGCATCCCCATCGCCTGCACCAACTCATCCCTGGAGAAACCCATGGCCTGCAAATACATTACTCCTGGAACCACGAAGGAACCCGTTAGCCCGGTCACCATTCCATTGATCGCACCAAACAGAGGACCAACCCATCGCTGGGTATTGGCAGTGAGGACCAATTGAAATCCAGTCAGTCCCCCCAGGGCGTAAACCATTAGCAGCAAGCCAAGTAATGCGGACAGCCAGTGAACGTTAACCCCGGAAATAAGGGAAACTCCGATCCAGATAGTCATTGCGGCCACAGTTAAAAAGGGCCAGATTCTCCACAGAATCAATCGAAAATTCCCTCCAGTGATGGCCTGCCATAAGTTGGTAATAAGAGAGGGTATCACCAACAACACCATGGCTGAGGTAAGGTCGATTGTCACAGTCAATAGCGCCAGACTTACTGACGGCAAACCCAATCCTGCAATACCTTTCACGGTTCCAGCAATCAGGAACGTTATCATTACCAGTATTACTGTTATGGTGTATTGGTCCATCAAATAACGCTATCTGAAACGATAACGGAAAACAAGGTTGTCGATTCCGCAAATCCTAATTCATACAGAGCCAGAGCCAGAGCCAGAACCAGAACCTCCATCGGGTTCGCTGATTGAACAGCGCTGATCGAACAGGACAGCCATAACCAATTCCCTCTTTTACGCACAATTTTGTTCTCAAATTGTGTTTAAATTCTCCTTTCACTAATTGCTTTTACAAAACAAAGACATGTCAAACAGAGAAGTCATCAGCACAAAAAACGCACCCGGCGCCATCGGCCCTTATTCACAGGCAATCAGAGCTGGCAACACCGTCTATATCTCGGGCCAGATTCCACTGGATCCAGCAACCATGGAAGTCGTTGATTCATCTTTCGAAGCATCAGCCGAACAGGTGTTTAAGAACCTTGAGGCAGTGGCTAAGGCTTCCGGTGGGGAGTTGTCAGACGCGGTTAAAGTTAACATCTCAATGACTGACCTTGGGAATTTCGCCACGGTTAATGACGTTATGATGCGTTACTTTGACGAACCCTATCCAGCAAGAGCAGCCGTGGGTGTGGCATCACTTCCCAAAGGAGTTCAGGTAGAAGTCGAAGCTATTTTGGTGTTAAATCAATAATTCCTACCCCTGTCACTACCATTTCAAAACACCCATTACAGAAACTCGCTGGCGTTGGTCCCCAGCTCGCGGTAAAGCTTGAGAAACTGGGCATTCGAAAACCGGTAGATCTGCTATTCCACCTACCATACCGGTATCAGGACCGAACCAGGATTACCCCCATTGGTAGTTTGTCCCATAGTGGCGATTGCGTCATCCTGGGACAAATCGAGGCCGCGGACATTCGTTATGGTCGGCGTCGATCATTGCTGGTGAGTGTCAGCGACAACACAGGAAAACTGATACTTCGATTTTTTCACTTCAATCAAAGCCAACAACGTGCGCTAACCCGAGGTTCATGGATACAGTGTTTTGGCGAGACAAGAAGAGGTAGTCATTGTTTTGAAATGGTCCACCCTGAATATCGGGTTTTCCCATCGGAACCAAATCCTAATGTCGAATCATCACTGACTGCGGTTTATTCGACCACCGAAGGTATCGGCCCTACTCTGATTAGAAAATTGGTAGACCAGGCATTGGTCTCGGAACTACCGCATATTGAAGAGTTGCTACCCCGGGAGATACAGCAGCAATTCAATCTGATACCGCTGACCGATGCCATTATCAATACGCATAAGCCCTCACCGGATTCGGATACTACCGCCCTGATCGAAGGCATTCACCCGGCCCAACAACGACTGGCATTAGAGGAATTACTTTCCCATCATCTCGCCCTGTCCCAACTGAGACATCGAAGGGAAGTAGCCATTGCACCTGCGTTTTTTAGAGATAGCCACTCCTGGGCGAAGTTAATAAAGAACCTCGGTTTTAGTCTTACTAATGCTCAAAAACGGGTTATCCGGGAAATTTTTGACGACATCTCCGGATCCAGCCCAGGCTTGCGGCTGGTTCAGGGGGATGTGGGTTCAGGAAAAACCGTGGTTGCTTCTGCTGCCGCGCTATTGGCCATTGATAACGGATACCAGGTTGCCCTGATGGCGCCTACCGAGCTATTGGCGGAACAACATCGACTAACGTTTACCCGGTGGCTTGAGCCATTGGGAGTAACCGTCCAATGGTTAACTGGCAAGCTTGGTGCTGTAGAGCGAAGGGAGGCCATCAAAAATATCGCATCTGGCGGAGCGAATATTACCATTGGTACCCACGCCCTGTTTCAATCAGATGTTGTATTCCATCGATTGGGGTTAATCATTGTGGATGAACAACACCGATTTGGTGTCGATCAGCGTATGGCCCTAAGAAACAAAACCAGCCATACTAACAGCGCTAACGAAGAACAAAACCATACACACCTTGTTCCCCATCAACTCATTATGAGTGCTACCCCCATTCCTCGATCACTGGCAATGATTTTCTACGCTGATCTTGATGTGTCCAGTATCGACGAGCTTCCTCCTGGGAGAAAACCAGTAAAGACCATCGTTTTACCCAACACTCGCCGCGGTGAAGTTGCCTTACGAATTCGCCGCATTTGCGAAGGTGGGCAACAAGTCTACTGGGTTTGCCCGCTCATTGATGAGTCGGATAAATTACAGGCCCAGGCGGCGACTGAGACCTGCAAGGAATTACGAACTCAACTCCCTTCATTACGGATTGAGCTTATTCATGGTCGACTTAAAACCCGGGAAAAAGAACGGATTATGTCGGCTTTTAGCCAAGGTGATTTAGATGTACTGGTAGCGACCACCGTAATCGAGGTCGGGGTGGATGTACCCAATGCTAATTTAATGATAATCGAGAATGCGGAGAGGCTAGGGCTCGCCCAGCTTCATCAACTAAGAGGGAGGGTCGGCCGGGGTGCAGAGAAGGCAAGCTGCGTTCTAATGTACCAACCACCTTTGGGGAAACTAGCCAAAGAAAGACTTTCCATTATGCGAGACACTAACGATGGTTTTAAAATCGCCCAACAGGACCTGGAACAACGAGGCCCAGGCGAACTCCTTGGCACCCGACAAACCGGACTTCAACAGATGCAGGTAGCAGATCTCAGCAGAGATAAACACCTGCTTCCTACAATCGAAAAAATCGCAAGAATATTGATCGCAACCTATCCTGAATCCATCGATCCGATCATCGATCGATGGATTAAAAACAAAGAACAATACGCTAACGTTTGATGTATCCCTTAACCAACAAATCGAAGCATCTGTTTTTGAGTTGATCTTTGACTTCACGTTTGAACCTATTTCGATCGAGTCTCATTATCCAGACAGTCAAATGAACAAATATCACGCCTACCTCCAGTTAATACGGATGGATAAACCCATCGGTGCATTCCTGTTACTTTGGCCAACACTATGGGCACTATGGTTAGCTGCCAATAGTCGCCCGGAGCCTGACATCATAGTGATTTTTATTATCGGGACGTTTCTTATGCGAGCCGCGGGTTGTGTGATCAATGACTATGCAGACAGAAACTTCGATCGCCATGTGGAGCGTACCCACATGCGCCCCCTTGTCACGGGAGAGGTATCCATCAAGGAAGCGTTTCTTCTGTTTGGGGTATTGTTGTTATTGGCTTTTCTACTCGTCTTATTACTCAATGATCTGACTATAAAGCTCTCTTTTTTTGGGGTGTTTATTGCCGCCTTATATCCCTTCGTTAAACGGGTCTCCCATCTTCCCCAAATGGTTTTAGGTATCGCATTTTCATGGGGAATACCCATGTCCTATACCGCGGTCACCCAGTCTCTTCCCCATGAGGCCTGGCTGGTTTTTGCAGCTAACTTTTGCTGGATCGTCGCCTATGACACCCAATATGCCATGGTTGATCGGGACGATGACCTTCGGATAGGGGTTAAGTCTACTGCTATTCTGTTTGGTAAATGGGACATCACCATTGTTGGTCTATTACAACTAACGACCCTTTTGTTGATGGCCTGGCTTGGTTGGCAAAAGGGTTTCAGCTGGCATTATTACCTGGGACTTGCGCTAGCCTGCGTTTTCGCTCTGTATCAACAGTACTTATGCAGGAATCGATCCAAAGAGGGTTGTTTTAAGGCCTTCCTGAACAACAACTGGTTCGGCGCCATGGTATTTTTCGGTATTGTGCTTGCCGTCCCGGGGTCTTCCTAGTACATCTTTGAGATTGAGGATAAGTCAGGACAAATCATAGCAAGTCTCGAATATCGATAAACGATCCACTATCAAATTTTTTCAACTCAGGCAGAATTGAGATAATCCGTGCGGCCGCTTCCGGGGCCGTGGGCATGGATCCACCCTGCCTGGCGTCTCTTAACTGCTGGAAAGAAGGGAATTCATTCGTATCGATATTGCCAGGATTGCTAATGAACTCCTGCATCGCCGTATCTACGAGACCCGGCGCCAAGGAAATAACATGGGTCGCAGAAAGCTCATGGGCATAAAGCTGGGCAAGCATGTTAAGTGCCGCTTTGGATAAAGAATAGCCGCTCCAACCCTTTCCTCCGTTAACGGCGGCACCGGAGGAGATCAGAATCAGTTGATCAACTTGCACCGGGTTTTGCAAAAACCAATCCATGATAATCTTGTTTGCCCAGACATTAACCGTCATGATACGTTCCAACTGCGCAACACTGGTATCACTCATACGGGAGATATCACCAAGAATTCCAGCATTCAGAATGGCAACGTCAATCGTTGTGGGCTCTTTTAAAAGCTCAGCCAGAGTACCAGGTATTGAGTTCAGGTCAAGCAGATCAAGCTTACTTTCATGCAGATAAGGAGATTTTGGCTCTTGGGGATGTCCGCGACGACTCACGCCATAGACATGCTGACCGGAACCCATAATTTGATTGGAAAGTGACAATCCAAGTCCGCTGCTTATACCCGTTATAAAGTAGGCCATATTGCTTCTGTTATTTAAGATTTTTCTTATTCTCTCACAAACCGGAGTTCCTATAGATCCAATAGTTTTGACGCATTTGGTCTGCGCATGCCCTGTGGATTAACATTATTGTAAACGGGATTTAACGGAACCAGCGAGAAGAACTGAAATCGGATACACTTCGGGAGGTTAGGGAAAAGATTTCAACTGTTGGCTATTTAGTCAGCAATCATTTTCTTATTGTTGATCTTTTTCTCAGGAAACCAGACGAAAAAGGAATCCTTTCATCCTGTCTGGTTATTATTCACAGTATGAACCGAAATGCAGGGGATAAAATAAATGATTCCTGAGACCAGCAATTAGCAAGGGAATAAGGCACGATTGATCATTGCATCATTAACAGTATGAATCTATCCGACCAGATCAAGTTTTGCAGTTCCTGTGGCTCCACAGTCGCTGTTGCTATTCCACAAGGGGATAATCGGCCACGGCATGTATGTAATCAGTGTGGGACCATTCACTACCAAAACCCCAAGGTTGTCGCTGGATGCATTCCTGTCTGGAAGGATAAAGTGCTTCTTTGTAAACGAGCTATTGAACCAAGACGAGGATATTGGACACTTCCCGCAGGTTTTATGGAAAATTCGGAAACTCTTGAGCAGGGCGCGATCAGGGAAACCTGGGAAGAGGCATGTGCGAAACCAGTCAACCCTTCTTTGTATGCGATTTACAGTCTACCGCGAATCAATCAGATATACGTTATGTTCCGTGCGGATATCCGCTCATCCGACGATTTTGGAATAGGAGAAGAAAGCCTTGAAGTCAAACTATTTACCCAGGATGAAATTCCCTGGGAGAACATGGCTTTTAAGGTGATTAGTCTCACTTTAGCCCGCTATTTCAAGGAATACAGGACAGGAAAATTTAACTTTGTTAACGACATTATTGATTGACCACCGGGCTTTTAAATAATCAGCCTTCTTTTTCTGATGTGGCAAAGAACAGACTGAATCTAATGATTTATTCTCAGTAACTCGATTTTCACAGTAACAGTCACACCTAACTCCTTGATATAAAACTCAATATTTTTTGCCGAATTCCTTTCTGAACCTTGTTTGATGCCATAAGTTATTCACAATCGTTCAATAGTTAACACATTTAATCCAGGTTACTGCCGATGCCTGGCTTGACATTTTAAAAAAACGCTTTAACTTATTGTTTTTAAATCATTTTATGAAATTGTCTATTTTTTAGGCAACCTTCTCAGAAACCCCTCTATAGCCCGTAAAATGGCCCGATTTCCCAGGTTATACACAAAGTTATCCACAGAATCTGTGAGTAAAAAATCCGCGTATCACATGAAAATCATTGTAAAACGCAAGAAGCATTAATGGCTAAAACAAATACCGTCGCTAAAAACCACGATCCCGTTGTTGTGCAAATAGCGGTGCCCGTGCCGTTGCGGCGATGTTTTGACTATACAACCAATGACGTAATAACCATTGGAAGCCGGATACTTGTTTCCTTTGGCAAGCGAAAACTTATGGGCATATTGGTCTCTTCGAATCCAACGACTATTCCAGTGCAAAAGCTAAAACCTGTGCTCTGTCATTTGGACGAAAGATCTGTTTTTTCGAACTCAATGTTCGAGCTCGTCCGTTGGTCAGCGCAGTACTACCACTGTCCTATTGGTGAAGCTTTTTCAGCAGCATTACCAGCAAAACTGCGAACCCAGGATTCATATACCGACCCAACCGTAGAGCCTCACTATCGCATCATGCCAAACCTGAGCGACGAGCAGATAAACTCAAAACTCAGTCGCTCCCCAAAACAGAGAGAGGCCTGGGAGCTCCTTATGGGTTTTGCTCTAACTACCGGGTTGGTTGCTGGAGTAGAGCACAATTCATTGGACAACGGTTGCTGGGTGTCCCAGAGCGAGATCTTGCAATCTCTTCCAGGGTCTCAACCTGTTTTCAAAAGGCTCATTGAAAAACAACTGATTGAAATTCGGCAAAAACCTTCCTTCTGGACCCAACCCGGGGGAAAAAGCGATGACAGAGTAGTCCTAACCCCAGAACAACGATCTGCCACAAAAAAAATCATCGACAGCCAGGGTCAATTCGCCCCTTTTTTATTAAACGGAATTACTGGCAGTGGAAAAACAGAGGTATATCTGAATGCTGCGGAATACATGATCGAAAAAGGTCTTCAGGTACTTGTTCTGGTCCCTGAGATCTCACTCACCCCCCAATTGATAAATCGGTTCATGGCCCGATTGGGAAACCGGGTCTGCGCTGTTCATTCCAGTCTAACCGATCAAGAGCGCTATACAACATGGTGGAGAGCAAACCAAGGCGAAACGTCTGTTGTTCTTGGAACACGATCCGCTGTTTTTACCCCACTAAAGAATCCGGGCTTGATTATTATTGATGAAGAACATGATATTTCCTACAAACAGCAAGATGGATTTCGCTACCACGCCAGGGATGTCGCCATCAAAAGGGCAAGTATCGAGAATATCCCAATCGTACTCGGTTCGGCTACACCTTCAATGGAGTCGATCTACAACCAGGAAAATCACCGATATCAGTCTCTGGTTCTAACTCACAGAGCGGGTCAATCCTCCCTACCTGTTACTGATATGGTAGATCTCAAAACCCAGCCCATGCACGATGGGGTCTCCCTTTCCTTGTTTGAAGCCGTAAGGGATCGTATCCAACGACAGGAACAGTCCATCCTCTACATCAACCGCCGGGGGTTTGCTCCGGTCATTCAATGCGGACAGTGTGGCTGGCAAGCGCTATGCTCTCGTTGTGATTCACACCTCATTTATCACCAAACCACTCACAAGTTCCGTTGTCATCATTGTAATAGTCGTAAACCCAGCGAAAAAACCTGCCCAAAGTGCCAATCGATACTATTCTTCGCTGGCTTCGGCACCCAAAGGATTGAGGAAAGTCTCAGGAGTCGCTTCCCTGAAGCGCGCATTTCCCGACTGGATCGGGACGAGGTTACAACCCAGCGCAAACTGGAAGAAGAACTGGAAAAGATTGCACACCATCAGGTAGATATTATTATCGGCACCCAACTGATTACCAAGGGCCATGACTTTCCCAAAGTAACACTGGTTGGGGTGATCAATTCAGATCAGGGGTTGCACAGTATCGATTTTCGTTCTACAGAATATTTGTTTCAACAATTGGTCCAGGTTTCCGGTCGCGCCGGTAGGGGAGATCTGACAGGAAGAGTTCTTATCCAGACGGCCTATCCAGACAATACCTATCTGGATTTCATTAAGAACCAGGATTTCACCAGGTTTAGCCAGTACTGCCTCGGTGAACGCAAAGCTGCACAACTCCCCCCCTATAGCCACATCGCATTGTGGCGGTCGGAATCAACGAACGATGGAGATTCTTTACGATTTTTACAAAATGCCAAAGCTATCGGCGAAAAACTCATCATTCAAATGAAACTCGAGGGTATATCCGTTATGGATGCGGTTCACTCTCCCATGGAAAAACTGGCAGGCCGATATCGCGCGCAACTATTGGTGAGGAGTTCGATACGCCGTAACTTACATCTACTACTAAATCAATGGATTCACCAAATCGAACATAGCCGATCCGTTAATCGGGTAAGGTGGTCGTTAGATATCGACCCCATGGAAATGTTTTAGCGAGCAAAAGAAATGTCAGCTTTGATTTCGTTGTATCGCCATCAATGGGTATAATATTTGGATGACTGATACTCTTACCATTACCCAGCCAGATGACTGGCACTTACACGTTCGTAGCAGCGAGATGGCACAGTGCGTTATTCCATATACCGCGGCACAATTTGGCAGAGCATTAATCATGCCAAATCTCACCCCACCAGTAACCACTACGGCCCGGGCGCTACAATATCGGGAAGAAGTCCTGGAGTGCCTACCGGAAACATCCGGGTTTGACCCCAAAATGGCCATCTATTTGACCGACAGGACCCGTGTCGAAGATGTTCTGGAAGCAAGCCAATCGGAGCATGTACTGGGTTTTAAGCTCTATCCTGCCGGCGCAACCACCAACTCGGATTCCGGGGTTACAAAAATTACCCATTTAATGCCCATTTTTGAGTTAATGGCCGAGAAGGGAGTCGTGTTACAGGTACATGGTGAGGTGACCGATCCTCATGTTGATGTATTCGATCGGGAAGCGGTCTTTATCGAACAGGTATTGCATCCTCTACATAACGAAATCCCAGACCTAAAAATCGTACTTGAGCACATCACAACCCAACAGGGAGCAGAATTTGTTTCCCAAAGCGATCAAAATATCGGAGCCACCATTACTCCACAGCATCTGATGTACAACCGCAACGAGATTTTTCGCGGGGGAATACAACCTCATAAATATTGCCTACCCATCCTGAAAAGAGAAAAACATAGACAGGCACTTGTGGAAGCGGCCATTGGTGGGAATCCCTCTTTTTTCCTAGGAACAGACAGCGCACCACACACACGACAATCGAAAGAAAGCGCCTGTGGATGTGCCGGTATTTTCTCGGCCCATGCTGCAATGGAGTTTTATACCCATGTTTTCGAGAGTGCGGATGCCCTTGATAAACTGGAAGCATTCGCGAGCCATAACGGCGCAGGATTCTATGGCCTCCCAATAAACAAAAATAAAATCACCCTTAAAAGAACTGACCAGATCATACCCAACCAAATAGGAATCAAGGGTCTGCAAGTCCCCCAGGAAATTGTTCCTTTAATGGCAGGTGAAGTACTGAATTGGTCTGTGGTTCGCTAATACATCCAGATGATCTGGTTGCAAATTATTTGCGTGTGAAACAGACAACGTTGACGGGGAAATTGAAAAGAGCCATTCCAGGATAATATCCGGATTGCCCTTTAACCTGATTACCCTTTAATATGGGCCCTTCAATGTTGCCCCATCCTTAAGGTAACCACAGTCCGCTAGATCAGCTAGAGCTGATCTTCAGCAATAGTGACCTCAGCGTTTGCCCGCAGAAACTCACTGAACTGACGATAGTAACTCCCACCGTCCCGGTCCATTAACCTCTGCCGCAGACGAGCTTTGTGTTCTTCCGAAATGTCGTCGACACTGCCGAGATCTACATCTTCAACCATGTAGATTGCGTAATCACCATCGAATAAAACCACGCCCCCAATGCCCACAACCCCTTCCCCAGGAGCAGGATGCGAAAAAATAGCATCACCCACATTGAGCAATTCTGGTGATATATCAGTTCTTACCTCGGCCATTGTTAATGACTCAAGTTGCTGGTCCGAAAGAAAACCTCGCCAGTCATCAATTGAAGCGGAGGTTACAGTGATCCGTTCCACTAGCTCCTCACCCATTTGTTTGACTTTTTCCCTGGATCTCTGATCCTGTAACTCCTTTATGATATCCACCTTAACCTCCTCCAATGGAATGGGGCTCGCTGGCTCATGCTCTGCTTTTTGGACAGCAAATAGTTTGTCAAAGCCTACTTCTATGGCGGGACTCACTAGTCCTTCATTTATGACGTCTTCAGAAAACGCCACTCTTCGAATTTGAGAATCACTGGCAATCCCTTCTCCTTCCTCCTGGGTGAACCATTCACTGGATAGGATAGCAAGATCCAACTCGTCCGCAACGGTAGTCAGGTTTTCCGGATCCTCAAAAACGAGATTCTGAAATAACTCGCTAATCTCTGCGAATAAATTCTCAGCCTGTTGCTTCTTTGCTTCTTTAATAACCAACTCCTTTACCTCTTCGAAGGTTTGCTGGCGTTCCTCATGTAGCTCCGTTAATTTGATAATGTGAAACCCAAATCTGGATTCAATTAGACCTCTAACATCGCCAGCCTCCATGGAAAACACTGCGTCTTCAAATGGCTTCACCATCTGCCCTGGAGCAATGACACCCAGGTCACCTCCATTACTTCCTGAGCCCGTATCATCCGAGTACAGCGCGGCTAATTCACCAAAATCCTTATCACCCGTTGCCTGCTGTAATACGAGTTCAGCCGCGGCTTTAACATTAGCTTTTTCTTCGTCGCCAGCAGACTCTGCTACGCTGAAAAGGATATGACTCGCCCGACGACTTTCAGCCTGCCTAAAACGATCGCTAATTTGCTCATAGGTCACCATCAGTTCCGATTCAGTTGTCACGACAGTTTCTGCCAATGAATCAATACTGAGTTCGACGTAATTGACTTTGAGTCTTTCTTCAGTCTGGTAATCGTCGATATTTGTTTCGTAAAACTCAGCAACTTCACTGTCACTGACTTCGAATTCTGACGAGAACTTCTCTCCTGGAATCAGGACATATTCGGACTTTCGTTTTTGGGATTCCAAACTCAACAAATATTCGAATTCCTGTTCGTTCAAAAACCCGGAGCCAGCCACACCAGTTTGGAGCTGTCCGATCACACCCTGTTGGCGTTGGGTTGCTTCGAAGGACTGAGGTGAAAAGTTGTTCACACTTAGCAGCTGCAAATAAAGCTCCTCGCTGAACTGATCATCTTCGAGAAATGCCGGGTTAGTAGTGATCATTTTACTTAGTTGCTGATCAGATAGGCGATAGTTGTTCTCCTGGGTATAAGACTGGATCAATCTCTCGTTCACCAGACTATTCACCACTTGCTCTTTGATGCCCAGACTGTCCAGCAATGCCGGATCAAGCCCTCGGCCAAGTCGCTGGGCCAGTGATTGCCTCTGTCTTGATAACGCATCCTGGTACTCGTAGATGGAAATCTCACTATCGTTAACCGTTGCAATCGGAATCTCATTGACTCCTTCGAAGTAGGACTGTACTCCCCATAGTGCGAATGGAATCGTAATGAGCAATACGATCACCCACGCTATCCATCCAGTGGCACGATCTCGAATTTCAGTTAGCATAAAAACAACCCTGGTTCACTTTTTGTTTTTGTGGGGGCAGTGTCAGCAGCCCCTCTGGCATTACATACATATCCAACACATACGTTTCCTGTTCCTTATTTCCCATTTCTGGTATTTCCCTTTTCCGGGACAACACATTCCGGACACCGCATTTTCATAGAGTGCAACTTTTATGAAGCGTGAAATCTGGCTCCATATTCTCCACGAAGAATAGGCCGCCATAAACCCTGGATGCATAGTGAAGCGCTAGACTCGTATCCCTGCACCTCAGCGAAAACGGTCGGTATTATCTCAGAGTTTGCATTACTTTGGCAGGCAAAATCCAATACGAACTCTATCTATAACGTGTTTCCCCGGGATGCATCAAAAAGGATACATCAAAAGAGATGCATCGAATAAGGAAATTATGAGCAATTAGTGGTGAGGAAAAAAAATCCCCACTGACGTGAGGATAGATTTTTAACCCTTAAAGTAGTGGCGGAGCGGACGGGACTCGAACCCGCGACCCCCGGCGTGACAGGCCGGTATTCTAACCAACTGAACTACCGCTCCGTACTATCTAAAAAGTGGTGGGCGCTGCAGGGATCGAACCTGCGACCCTCGCCTTGTAAGGGCGATGCTCTCCCAGCTGAGCTAAGCGCCCTAGGAAGGGGCATTAGTTTACCTTATCTTTTAAACCTTTGCCAGCCTTAAACTTGGGAACACTGCTTGCAGCGATACTAATTGTTTCACCGGTTCGTGGGTTCCTACCGGTTCTCGCTGCCCTATGATTAACGGAAAAAGTGCCAAACCCGATTAAGGAAACCATGTCTCCATTAGCAAGAGCATTCGCCACAGAATCGAGCACTGCATCTACAGCATTAGCTGCATCTGATCTTGATAGATCAGCCTGATCTGCTACCGATTCAACTAATTCAGCTTTATTCATACCTTTGGTTTCCTCTTCTTTCTAGTTAACATAAAATTCGGGGCATATGACGACCTGAGAAACTCCTTCAGCCATTGACAACCGTACCCCAAAAAAAATTGAATCATTACTTCAATTCGGAACCCTGCCTACCAATTTGGTGAGCGGATCATAATAAAAAATCCATACCAAAAGCAACCGGATATTTCATTCAAATCAAAAGAATTTGACCTTCGATCAACGAGCAACCAATCACCAGGCAGACATCAATATTGGATTGAGCGTACTGGCCCGTTCATCGCATTAATCCGTCATGCTGTTCGATACTCTCATCTACTAACGAACATTATCGAACCGAAATACCGGCGGGAGAATAGACCAGATTCTTACCAACTACAAGCAGTATTCGGGTTAAGCCAACTCACTCCAGGTAGCACCAGGGAACAGAAAAAGGAGAATAAGTTTCTGACTAATTACCCAATCTCAATGCGCGGTAACCGCAGATCCCAAATTTTCTTCGTTAGCCACCTTGGCATCTTCACTCGTCTGAATTTGGCCTTGCTTGACTTTCGGCACAGCCTCCAAAGCGAGCTCGATAACTTCATCAATCCACTTAACAGGCTTGATTTCTATTTGCCCACGAATATTTTCAGGAACCTCTTCCAGATCCCGGATGTTTTCGTCCGGGATAATGGCAAATTTTACTCCGGCGCGATGTGCCGCTAATAACTTTTCTTTTAGCCCTCCGATGGCCAGAACTTCACCGCGCAATGTTATCTCTCCAGTCATCGCAACATCTGAAAGCACAGGAATTCCGACCAGTGAAGATACAATAGCCGTACACATTCCCACACCGGCGCTTGGTCCGTCTTTGGGGGTGGCTCCCTCTGGCACATGAATATGAATATCCTGCTTTTGGTAAAACTCCGGATCAATTCCCCATTGCACGCTCCTACTGCGAACAACACTGATAGCAGCGGTGATTGACTCCTGCATTACATCTCCAAGTTTACCGGTATAAACCTGCTTTCCTTTCCCCGGGAGCACGACGGATTCGATGGTCAACAATTCACCTCCCACCTCTGTCCAAGCCAATCCGGTAACCTGCCCGATCTTATTCTCCTTGTCGATCTCATTCCGCCTAAATCGCTTAACACCAAGAAACCTATCCAGGTTATCTGGTTCGACATCAATTTGTTTTAGGTCCTTATCGAGGAGCAGCTCCTTGACCACTTTTCGATATATACGGGATATTTCCCGTTCGAGGTTTCGCACACCTGCCTCTCTAGTGTAGGACGCGATAATTTCTTTCACTGCCTCTGCACTGATGCTCACCTCCTGTTCCTTCAGACCATTGTTCTTCAGTTGTTTGGGTAAGAGATAACGGTCTGCGATTTCACACTTTTCTTCTTCAGTGTATCCTGAGATCCGAATCACTTCCATCCTATCCAGCAACGGCCCTGGAATATTCAGAGTATTAGCCGTTGCAATGAACATCACATCGGAAAGATCATAATCAACTTCGAGATAGTGGTCGGAGAATGTATTGTTTTGCTCTGGATCCAAAACTTCCAACAACGCCGAAGAGGGATCGCCGCGGAAGTCCATGGACATCTTATCGATCTCGTCTAACATAAAAAGAGGATTTCTGGTTTTGACCTTGGCCATACTCTGGACGATTTTTCCGGGCATGGAACCAATATAGGTACGTCGATGACCCCTAATTTCAGACTCATCCCGAACCCCTCCCAGAGACATCCGAATGAATTTTCGGTTAGTTGCTCGAGCGATGGATTCACCCAAAGATGTTTTCCCCACGCCGGGCGGTCCAACCAGGCACAGTATGGCTGCCTTAGGCTTCTTCACTCTCCGCTGAACAGCAAGGTATTCCAGAATGCGATCCTTAACTTTCTCCAATCCATAGTGATCGTCGTCCAGTATTTTTTGCGCTTTTGGGAGGTCTTTCGATATGCGGCTTCGCTCAGTCCATGGCACCGACAGCAGCCAGTCAATATAATTTCTCACGACCGTAGCTTCCGCGGACATAGGAGACATCATCTTGAGCTTTTTTAGTTCTCCTTCGGCTTTATCAAGAGCCTCCCCAGGCATCCCGGCATCCGCAATTTTCTGGGCCAAATCATCCGTCTCGTTAGGAATGTCGTCCATTTCCCCGAGCTCCTTCTGTATCGCCTTCATTTGTTCATTCAGGTAATACTCCCTTTGACTTTTTTCCATCTGCTTCTTAACCCGGGTTCGGATTCTCTTCTCAACCTGCAAGAGATCAATCTCTGAATCCATAACACCGAGAATATGTTCCAATCTATCGCTTGGATTGGGTAACTCCAATATGACCTGCTTCTCTTCATTCTTGAGATTGAGATGGGCCGCAATGGTATCCGCCACCCGACTGGCGGATTCAATACCTCCTAATGAGGTCAGAATTTCCTGAGGTATTTTCGGGTTGAGCTTTACGTATTTTTCAAACTCGACTGTTACCGTACGAACGAGTATTTCAATTTCTTTCTCCTTTTCGTCTTCAACCAGATCTTCCATAATGCTAGCTTCACACATAAAGCAACCATTCTCATTTTCTGTTCCTTCCGAAAAATATAATGCTTTCGCCCTTTGCTCTCCTTCAACCAATACTTTTACCGTTCCATCTGGCATTTTTAGCATCTGCAATATTATGGCAATGGTACCGATTTGGTTAAGCTGCTCCGCTGAAGGATCATCTTCCGAGGCATCTTTTTGCGCCACCAGTAAAATACTCTTGTCAGCCTCCATGGCAAGCTCAAGAGCCTGAATCGATTTTGCCCTTCCGACGAACAATGGAATCACCATGTGGGGAAACACGACAACGTCCCGTAAAGGTAATACCGGCAATTCGATGGTTTTTAATTTTGACGAGCTCGTCATTCAAGACTCCATAAATATAGTGGATAATTTCCGCCCATATCAGTTTGGGGCAGACCAGCCTATTTCAAGGCAATATGGAAAAGTTAAGAGAGAATAGCATTGATGCTGTTGATAAACGAGTCCATACCCATTTCAGGTGTCCGGACCATCGTAAACAGGAAACCCAGTGAGAACACTGGGCCTGGACAAAAGAAATAAGACAAAAGAAATAAAACGAAAGGAATCGCGAAACTTTAGACTATGAGGCTGGACTCGAATTCACCGCCTTTTTAGCGGCTTCCTCTTCATAGATATAAAGCGGTCGAGACCCTTCTGAAATCACAGCACCATCGACAATGACTTTTTTGACATTATCTATGGAAGGTAATTCATACATTGTTTCAATTAGTGCATTTTCCATAATGGAGCGCAGCCCCCGAGCTCCTGATTTTCTATCCATGGCTTTTTTTGCAATTTGGTGGAGCGCATCATCACGAAACTCCAGCTCCACATCTTCGTAACGAAACAGTTCCTGATATTGCTTGGTCAACGCATTTCTGGGTTCTATCAAAATTCTAACCAAAGACTCTTCATCCAGTTGCTCTAGCATTGCCACCACAGGCAGTCGGCCGATGAACTCTGGGATTAGACCATACTTGACGAGATCTTCGGGTTCGAGTTGATCAAATAACTCACTGGATCGTTCCTCCGTAGATTGTGTTTTGATATCTGCACCAAAGCCAATGCCTGATTTTTCTGTACGCTCCTGCACCACCTTCTCCATACCCGCGAAAGCACCACCGCAAATAAAAAGAATATTTCGGGTATCAACCTGCAAAAACTCCTGTTGAGGATGTTTACGACCTCCTTGAGGTGGAATGGAAGCTACCGTTCCTTCTATTAGCTTTAGCAGAGCCTGCTGAACACCCTCACCAGATACGTCACGGGTGATGGATGGATTGTCAGACTTCCTCGAGATTTTATCGATCTCATCAATATAGACAATTCCCATCTCGGCTTTTTCCGTGTCGTAATCACATGTCTGCAACAGCTTTTGAATAATGTTCTCAACGTCCTCGCCAACGTATCCGGCCTCAGTCAACGTAGTTGCGTCAGCAATGGTGAAAGGTACTTTGAGCTGTTTGGCAAGGGTTTCGGCTAACAGGGTTTTCCCAGACCCAGTTGGGCCAATAAGCAAAATATTACTCTTGGAAATGTCGACTTCGGAATTACTTTCCTCGGTTTCAATCCGCTTATAGTGATTATAGACAGCCACAGAAAGTGTTTTCTTGGCTTTTTGTTGTCCGATTACATAATCATCAAGGATATGATGAATTTCCTGGGGGGTGGGAAAAGCTTCCCAGCGTTCATCGAGGCTAATTTCATCCGTGTTTTCTTCACGAATAATCTCGTTGCACAGATCAACACACTCATCACACACAAAGACGGAGGGACCCGCGATTAGCTTTCTAACTTCGTGCTGGCTTTTACCGCAAAATGAGCAGTATAAAAGCTTATCACCCTTTCCTGAATTTTCTTTTTCTGACATTACCAGATGCGCAACTTACAAACCGGCCATTAGAGTGCAGGCTTTGGGTTTTTTTTTCAAGCTTTTTTTGTGGATATCCCGGCCAAAGGAAAAGCGGAGACACTAGCCTCTTTTCGTGAGAACGGAATCGATCAGTCCATATTCCAGAGCATCCGTTGCGCTCATAAAGTTATCCCGATCCGTATCCAGCTTAATCTGGTCAATGGATTGGCCAGTGTGATTGGAGAGTATTTGATTCAAACGGTCTCTTATTCCCAGAATTTCCTTTGTATGAATCTCAATGTCCGTGGCCTGACCCTGGGAACCACCCAAAGGCTGATGAATCATCACTCTGGAATTCGGCAAACCATGACGCTTACCTTTTTCGCCACCAGCCAGAATGATAGCCCCCATACTTGCGGCCTGACCGATGCAAACCGTACTGACATCTGGTTTGATAAATTGCATGGTGTCATAAATGGCCATGCCCGCAGTCACAACCCCGCCCGGGCTATTTATATAGAGAGAAATATCTTTTTCCGGATTCCCGGACTCCAGAAAAAGCAATTGAGCGACGATAAGGTTCGCCATATGGTCTTCAACCTGTCCCACCAGGAAAATTACTCGCTCTTTAAGTAGACGAGAGTAAATATCGTAGGCTCGCTCGCCCCGTTCAGTGGACTCAACCACCATCGGAACTAGGCCAATATTCGAAATCTCTTGAGAATCGTTATTCTTCATTCGTCTACTTTGGGTTTCTTTACAGAGGGTCTTGTTCTAAAGACAGCGTCAGGCACCAGTTGGAGGAGCCATAAATTCCTCAAAGCTCGTTTGAACATCAGCCACATCCGCAGTTTCCAACATTGCCTCAACCACCTGCTCTTCCAAAACCATGGACTCAACCTGCTGCAATCGTTCCTGATCAGAGTAGTACCAATTAACGAAGCCTTCGGAGTCATCATAGCCACTCGCCATTTCTTCAATTCGACTTCGTACTTTGGCT
>JAALKB010000293.1 GCA_011088265.1 Gammaproteobacteria bacterium | reverse complement strand
GCCTCTACCCAATCGCACTACCTGATTACCCCCAGCGTTGGTTGCCACATTTCTATCGATATGGCAGTACCCTCTGGCACCCAGGTCCAGAGGAAATCGTAAATCGGCGTCCGCAGCGGCCTGTTGGATAACTTGCAATGGAGTCCCTGCCTTGACTGTCATTGTCATACCCTGGTGGTCCAATTCGATAATTCCGTTGAAACGTTCCATGGACAAAACTATTTCTCCTTCCAGAGGTGTTGCCCCTCCACTGAGCCCAGTCATGCCTCCTTGAGTGACTATGCCCAATTTGTTTTCGTTGCAATAGGCTAGCGCACTCCTGAGGGCGTCGGTATCGACCGGACGCAACACGACTGACGGCTCGCAGGCGTTTTCTCCACCCCAATCAACATGATAGCGGGGCGCGATGTCTGCACTGCTTAGCACACTACTATCGTCCAGCAATTCGATTAGTGCGGTAATGTGGTGTTGCATAATTTTTCCTCGAACGTGGTTTGGTATCTGGGGACAGTATACCTATTTGATTATTGCTGACAGTTATTTGGATATTGTTATTGATAACTTTCTGTTACCAGATTGTCCAGCTTTCTTTAAACTCGGCTTTCTCTGCTGGCCCTCCAGTGCGATGGCGAGCACAAAACCCTTTGAAGTTCTGATTTGTGTCTTACACCATATAGGCAGTCCATGGCAACAAGGTTGTAGTTGATCGCGATTCTAATAGGTATACTGTTCCCGGAATTCATAACGAGAAAGAGATAGAGGTAGAAATGAAAAAACGAATTCTTATTACCGGAGCGACGGATGGCATTGGTTTGGAAACAGCCAAAGTACTCGGGGAGTCCGGACACCATCTGCTTTTACATGGACGTAATCAGAGCAAGCTGGAGCAGGTGGAAAACAGCCTGCTAGAGGCTAACCCAAAGGGAAGTATTGTGTGTTACGTGGCGGATCTATCGATTCTGGATGAAGTGGAGAGTCTCGCAAACAAAATTACTGCTGATCACCAATCACTGGATGTCTTAATTAATAACGCTGGAGTCTTTAATACCAATAATCGGATTACTCCAGATGGGTTTGATGTGCGCTTTGTGGTTAATACCTTTGCGCCGTATTTGCTGACCCATATGTTATTACCATTGTTACAGAGTGATGGAAGAGTGATTAATTTGTCCTCTGCGGCCCAGTCTTCTGTGGATCAAAGAGCGCTGTCAGGAGACCTGGAATTACCTGACTTTGAAATGTACGCCCAAAGCAAGCTTGCAATTACCATGTGGTCACGGGAAATGGCGGCTTCTTTGAGTCCAAATGTCCCATCAATTATCGCGGTTAATCCTGGGTCGATGCTCGCGAGCAAAATGGTCAAGGATGCCTTTGGGGTGCCGGGAAACGACATTCGAATTGGCGCAGATATACTTGTAAGGGCCGCGCTATCCGATGAATTTAAAGACGCATCCGGGCTTTATTTTGATAACGACTCCGGACAATTCGCATCGCCACATGCTGATGCCTTGGATGCAGATAGATGTGCGAAGGTTTTACAGGGAATTAATGGAGTATTGAAAAACAGGATATCTAGTTGACCATTGCCGATAGGTGTTTGGACCGCTGGGTATACTGTCCCCACAATTCCACCCAAAACTCCATCAGTCTCTAATTGCCATATGTTCAACAAGTATTGCTACTTGCAACAGATCACGCACGGTATCCTGATGAATCGAACTCGTTCCCATGCTGTTGGCTTTATGATCGCTTAATCGTCGTCTGTGCTTTGCAATACTCTTATTGCAAAGAAGGCGAATGTGGTCTACTTGTTTGTAGGTTTTCTTGGGTTCGATTTCTCCATTTGACGCAAATCGATTGATTTCAGAACCTAGCAATGCCAAAACCTCTGCGTGAATATGCTGAATCTCGTGCATTCCCTCAGTAGAAAACATAACTCCCCGACCCAATCGTTTTTCCGCCAGACGTGAGAGGTTATGAGAAATTATATCTCCTATATTTTCCATGGTAGAAGCAAATTGCAGTATTTCATCGAGGCTGCGTTCGAGACCAGCGTCAGAAATGTGTCTTCTGGCTTCTGAAAGATATTGATGAATCACCCGGTTACGCGCATTGATTTCCCGGTCGGATTCAACAATACGTTCAATCTGCGACTGATCATCTGCAGCAAACATGCCCAAGGCGCGTGAGAATAGTGTTTCGGTGATGTCCCCAAGGCGATAGGCTTCACGTCTCGCACTGGATAAGGCCGAAGTCGGTTGCTGTAACATTGACGGGTCAAGCCCTGAGCCCGCAGCGATGGACAATGAAGCTGAACGTTCTAATTCTCTTTGATTCAGTTTGTCCAATACTCTGGTGACCAGCTTTGCGGAAAACGGGAAAAATAATATCACCAGTAAAAGATTAAATCCGATATGCAGAAAAACCACCTGGCTGCCCGGTTGAGGAGATAGGCGAGGTAAAAATTCAATCCAGAATGGGACGGTGAATAACAGAATCAATCCAAAGGTTGTCCGTAATAGGATGTTGGAGATCACCACACTGCGGGCTTCCGTATTGGAAATCCCAACCATTGGCAAGACGATTAATCCCGCGCCTATATTTACGCCCAATAGCATTGGAGCAAACAAGTCCGGTGGTAGCAGTCTACTTTGGGAAAGTGCTGCTATCACTAACACCATAGCAACACTTGAATGGGAAAACCAGGTTGCACCAGCTACCAATATCATTGCCAACCATGGCACAGACTTCAGTACAAGCAACCATTCGTCTGGCAGTGGTATGGCAGTTAAAGGTGCAATGGTGTGCTTCATCAGCTGAATTGAGATCAACATCAATCCGAGCCCGAGCAGAATTCTGCCGAAACATTTTCCACGCCAGGTTGACATCGACAAATTCAAAAGCATGCCAACAACCAATAATATGGAAGGCATCAACGACAGATCTACATACAGAATTCTAGCTGCAATCGCAGAACCAAGATCAGCGCCGAGAACAATAGCCATAGCGGCCACTAGCGTCAACGTACCGGAAGTCAACAATCCGGTTGCCAGAAGAGCGGTTGCGGTTGCGCTTTGCATCAATAGCGCCGCAATTACACCGGAGGCAATTGCCTTGAATGGTGCGGCGGATGCGCCTGCAACCAATCTATTCAGGGTTGATGCAAATGAGCGTTCTACCGAGTTGCGTACTGTATGACTGCCCCAAAGTAACAAACTAATGCTTGCCATCATGTGAATCAGCAGCGACCACGTATTGGTAGCGTCCTGGATCATGAAAATACCACAGTGGAAATTGATGTCATGGCATTGGTAAATAGATGGATACGAATGTCGGGTGCCGAGTAAAACCTGAGGACAGTATACCTACATAAT
>JAALKB010000292.1 GCA_011088265.1 Gammaproteobacteria bacterium | reverse complement strand
CTGGATCGTTCCAAGTGGACTTTTATTATAGTCATGGGCTTTGTGGGCCTGGTTTTCAACGGAGGAATTACCACCCAGGCTTTTGCGCAAACGGACGGAAGCGTTATATTATCAAATCGCATTACACACTACCTCGACGGCAGAATCGGAACCAATAATCCCCAGCAAAAATTTTCCTGCGACCAGCGAATCCATAGCATCATTGAGCTATCTGAATTACCCCTCGGAAACCACGAAATTGCCGTACAATGGTTTGGTCCCAGTGACAAATTGGAGCATATTCAGAATTTCAAATTCGCTGCCACTGCTTCAACGAAGGCAACCGGCAAACCGGTCTATCTATCCTCATTTATCGAATTTCAGAGTGCGGGTGGTTTGACCTCGATATTCGACCCAAGTGCGGGGCTTGATGCCTTTATCGGTGATTGGCGGATTGTAGTTTTAGACAATGAAGAAAATGTCGCGCTGAAGCGTTTTTCCGTAATATGCTGAGGCTTACTCCGTAAATGGTCAAATCTTCCGGGCCTGATCCACATAAACCTACATCAATAAACGACCTGTAATCCGCAGCCCGGAGGATTAGTATTTCAAATCATATATAGGTGGCTCATTCGTTTGGTTCCACACCAATCTGGTATGCGGGATTAGTCGAGAAAATTCTTTTTTTAAGATGTGGCTGGGATGTGGCTGGGATGTGATTGGGATGTGGCTGGGCGTATCGCCGTTTGTAACAATGCCTTTTTATTATGCGATGGTAATCGAAATCGGGCAGTGATCGGATCCCATTTGATCGTGTAAATATTTTACTTCGTCAACCTGATCAAGATCACTGTTATCCATAAGAAAATAGTCGATACGCCAACCGACATTACGTTCCCGACCCTTGCTGATCATATGCCACCAGGAATAGACTTCAGCGACATCCGGATTATAGTGTCGCCAGACATCTGCCCAGTTGTCTTCAATCACCCGATCCATCCAGGCACGTTCTTTGGGGTGAAAACCAATCTTTCCATCATTGGCTTTAGGCCTGGCAATATCGATTTCGTTGTGAGCCACATTCATGTCTCCGCCAACCAATACATGCCGACCCTGGTCCCGTAATGCATTCATGTAATCATGCACCCGATCATAAAAAACCAGCTTCTCCTCCCAAGCCTGCTCACTCTTACCGCCATTGGGAAAATAGATCGAAAACATATCCCACTCTTTCTTCTTATAGGTGAATGAAAGATGTGAAACCCTGCCCTCATCTCCGTTGGGAGCATCCGGAATGGTGGTTTGGAAACTCACATCATTCAGTGTTTTCTGGCACTCAGCGCTAACCCAAACCGACGTTCCTGCATACCCTTTTTTCTCCGCACTGCTGTAAAACTGCTGATAATCCGGGTTCTCACTCAAGAACTTACTGAACTGCTCCACCGTCCCCTTGATCTCCTGAATCATTAAAACATCGGGTTGCTGATCCTCCAGCAATTTCTTAAGCTCACCCTTGCGCTCGACCGCACGGATACCATTCACGTTCCACGTAATAATTTTCATGAGAGATTAGATGTCTTTCGGATTAACCAATTGCCGCGTACTTTAAATGTGCCCAGGAAATAGGGCAACTGTTTATGGAAAAATATAGAGACTTTAGCTAAATTGCCTAATTACATCACGGTTTGTACGAGGTCTGTTTATATTGAGGTTACGTTTCTGTACGAGCCGTGAGAGTGGGAGGAATGCAATCAAAAACCATGCACATGAGTCCGGAGGTTGTACCAAAACAGCCTTACGATGCTAGAAAATTAGCAATATTTGAGTAATCGTGAAAACAGAAATTTCCCATGATGTGGTTATCGTTGGTGGTGGGATCGTCGGAACTACCGCAGCCTATTTTCTCTCTCGTCAGGGAAAAAGTGTGGCGTTGCTTGAAAAGGGGCAGATCGCTGGGGAGCAGTCTTCGCGAAATTGGGGGTCGGTTCGAGTGCAGGGGCGTCATGCTGAAGAGGTTCCGATTATGCTGGACTCGCTGAATATTTGGCGCAGTGCTGAAACCCAATTGGGAGAGAGTGTAGATTGGCGTCAAAATGGTCAGATGCTGGTGGCTTATGATGAGCCCCATCTCGCCCAGCTTGAGGCGACAGTATTCGAACAGAGAAGATTTGGAATACCTTCCCGTATTCTAGGCCCCAGGGAGATCAAACAAACATTGCCTTATTTTGAGGGAACAGGCTGTGTGGGCGCAATGTTTAATCCTGAAGATGGTTGCGCGGAGCCACAAAAAGCGGCCCCGGCATTTGGTAGGGCAGCGGTGCGAGCTGGGGTGGCGATGTTTACTCACTGCGCGGCCCTTGGGATTGAAACCCGAGCAGGAGCGGTATGTGGTGTGCAAACCGAGCGGGGGTTATTCAAAGCAGAAACGGTGGTATTGGCCTCTGGGGCGTGGACAGGCCGGTTGTTGAAACCCCTTGGTGTGAAACATCCGTCATTATGGATTCGGGGTTCGGCTGCATTGACAACGCCGCTCGACATCGAAATGAGAAAGGCAGTAGTCTGGGGCCAAACAGCCTATCGGCAGCGATTGGATAACCGGGTTGTTATTGCCGTTTCCGAAGACGGTTTTCATGATCTTATGCTTGATAGCTTTATTCATGGTATAAGCTTTCTACCTTTGGCGAAGAAGAATCGACACTTGCTTCGTTTCTCTTTGGGGCGTCCATTTTTTCAAAGCCTTGGAGGTGAGTTCTCAACTTTCACGAGGCACCGCACTTTAGATCCCGCTGCCGACCATAAAGGATTGGATAAAGCGAAGGCGCTTTTTCTTGAAGAGTATCCTGACGCGGGTACAATTGATTATGAAAGAACCTGGGCGGGGTATATTGACTATATGCCGGACGAGTTACCGGTGATTGATCAGCCAACTTACCCTGGTGGACTAATTATTGCGGCAGGATTTAGCGGCAATGGTTTTGGTTTGGGGCCGGGAGTGGGTAAAACCATAAGCGATCTGATTATTACTGGAAAAAGTACCCATGACCTTTCAGCTTTTTCATCCACAAGGTTTCAATGATGTTGGCTGAGACTAACAGTGTGACTATCAGTGTACTGGGCACGGAGCTTGAACGTCGAGGTGTTTCCACTCATAGCTCCATGGAGGATATGGAGGAATGCATACCTAATCAATAAAAGTCTCCCAGTCCAATCAGATATCCTCGCCAAAAAGCAGACTTTTAAGTGGTAATTCAAAATCAACCAATTCATCACAGTCCGCACATAAGGATGTTGATGTGGGTAGATGTCGCCAAAGAAACACAGAACTTCATGTGTCGTACTTTCGAATATTGTCTGCATTTCATTAGATTCCTTTGTCCGTTCGCCCTGCCGAAGCAAGTATTCG
>JAALKB010000291.1 GCA_011088265.1 Gammaproteobacteria bacterium | reverse complement strand
TGAGAGAGGTTCTTCAGATCAGAACCACGAAAGAAGAAAAACAGATGTGGTTTGATAAAGCGAAGGCACTGGGTTATGACAGTGCGGCAGATTGCTTCAGGGCTTTAATAAAATCGGCCTGATCAAAAAAAAGAAAACCGGCTACTGCCGGTTTTTTTGTGCCTGGTGAAAATAAGGCCATAAAAAACCCGCACAAGGCGGGTTAATGTTAAGAGCTGAACCTGAGAGGTTTTGGGGCTATCGATGGTTTTTCCGGTTCAGTGTCTGATTGCGATGCTGTCTTTATTTTATCGGCCGGTTTATCCTCCGAAATAATACGTCCCACATCAATCGACTTTTCAACACAATTCAGGATGCCAGTAATACTGTTGTCATCGGATCGCTCATAGATCATCAGCAGATGATCCAGCACCCCGGCCTGATCCAGTATATAAGCCGCCGTTAAGTATTTATTACCCCGAACCCGGACACCATCGCGCCGTAACACCTCACAGATGTCAGGATGACAGTTTTTTATCGTAATACTGCTCATAGATAGAACGCCTTAAGATTGCCCCGGGCATTGGAGAACTGTGGATCGTCAGGGATCATCACTTTAGGCAATGACTGGATATGGCCCCGGATATGCTCAACCCCCCCACCGAAATAACAGGTGCCCGATAACTGTTTGCCATTGCCCAGTACCCGGTTAACATCATCCATCAGTTCACTGGTGAAAATCTTAATGCACTGATCGACTTCGCTATCAATGCTGACATCACGCCCCGTGGCTACCTCTATGCGCTTGTTGCGCATAGCAATATCCAGGGTATTGATGGCGAACTGTCCAGACTCCGGATATTTGATATTAATGAGTTCATTCAGCTTTTCAAAAACATCCAGGTAACCGTGCGGCAATGTCCGGATGGATTCATCAACAATTTCAAGCCCCGGTTTCACCACCACAATGTCAGTGGTTCGACCGCCTATATCAACCAGACCCACATCACCTGTGGGCATGTCCGGCATCGGGTTGCCCTGAAAATCAAAATTCAGGTCGATCCATCCGGCCAGCCCTTCCGGTATCGTCACCTGATGATCCAGTCGTGGCAGTTGAGTGCCATCCATAAGAGTTACCGCTGTCTGAATGCTGTTGCGCTTGGCTTTCTTGCTGGCCTCGTTCTTCAGGTAATAATCCGCCAGAGGAATTGACGTGCTGATCTGCACCTCATCATTGGTTATACCGGCTTCTCTGAGAGCATGATGGATCAGCACCGTGTTCATGTCTGAGTAGGGGTAGGTATCAAGGCGGGTATCCTGTGCCTTGGTTGAGCTTTCCACGATGGACCATTGCTGACCCTCGCACAGATAGCTGGGGGCCTTGCTGCCGTCCAGTCGGGTGGTGGATTTACCACGAACAATGATGGAGGGCACACAGGTCTGGAGAAGATTTCTATTATTGTCAAATGCGACAACTTTTGCATACGCACAGCCTGCATCTAAAGACACTTTTCTCATTTTCCTAATTCCATATAGATTTAAAAGGATTTTTTCTGCTGGTTCGGCTATTTAATTCTATATACGGCTACATTGTCAACCAAAAGGTATAAACAGTCTTTCTTTATATCCATATATAGACAAACCCGCTACAACCACTGACAAACGGGCAACTTAGAATAAAATCACAGTCAGCCATCCATGAGACCCCCTGTTATGACCAAAAAAGACCTGACCATGTGGGTTCCGGTGATACTGTTCATCATCAATATTGCCATCGTGACCCCGTCCGCCTGGATACTGCTGAGACAGATCGGGCGGATCGACAACCACGACACAGATATCAGAAATCTGAGTGACAGACTGTTAACTGAGTTTGCTACCCAGGAGGATCTGTCCGTGCTCAAATCCAAAGTCACCCAGCTGGACAACCGGCTGTATAACATAAGGCAACCATGACCATGACGACTGTTGGAAAACTCTTTCGCAAATGCATCACCCGCGCCCTGGTTGAATACGAGCTGCCCCGATCCGAATCAGCCATTCGTCTGTTGTGCATGATCGCCGCTCATGAATCCGGTGGGTTTAAATACTGCCGTCAGATCAGCGGCCCGGCCATCGGACTGCTGCAAATGGAGCCAGCGACGTTTGATGACGTCAGCGATTATGCCCGCAAAAAAGGGTATTGCCTGATGCAGTTGCCCACGAAACCCGAAGAAATGATTTTTGATACTCAGTTTGCCATCGCCATGGCCAGGATCTTTTTTTTACGCAAACCGGAACTGTTGCCCTATGAGGACGACCTGATGGGTTTGGCCCAGTACGCCAAAAAATACTGGAATACGTCGGAAGGGAAAGCGACACCGGAAGTGTACCTTAGTGCCTATCAGAAGTATTTCACCCATAACAAAAACTGACTAACCGGCAGATAGATTGTACTGAAAATCAGACAGAAATGCTCTGCAGCCCAGTAAAGTCCACTGGTGCGCCAAATTTGTCGGGGGGGTACGCCAAATATGTCCACCTAAGAAAAAAAAGATTAATAAAACAACAGTATCGAATTGCAGAGCAATCCTGGACGGGTCCCCATTGAAGTGTCCGACCATGGCGGTAATTCGTCATGATCTGAGATCACAAGCGGGCTAATCAGCTCAAAAGCAGTGTCAGGACTGACACCGTGCCTGTCGGATAAGCAAGGAGGGAAACATAACAAAAAAAATATAAGTTTCGCGGGGCGTTATATGGCGATAGACTGTTTTGTTATGTCCATGAACGAACAAGCCCCCGAATGGGGGCGTCTCGTAATTACACTTTGCTTGATCTCAGATAGAGATTTAGGTAGGATGTTTTTTAACAGGCGTTTTGACTGTGTCCAGCAGTCAAAACAAGTTTCGAACTTGGTTGGTCCCCAGACCTTTTTTGGGTTCAAAACATGCTCGAAAGCACAGGGTTATTATCGCCCATAGATGGTGGATAGACAACCTTTTATAAGCTTTAGAGCATGAGGAAGATAAGACTTATGCTTTCAAATATTAAAACCGCCGACAGATCAATCACTTATCAAAGCGTCTTTCGGATCTGTCACAAAGAAAACTACACCGCCATTGGCAACAATACCCTGCAGAACATTCACCTGTCCGACTTTGCCTTTCGTCTGCACCTGCACATGTTGCGCCAGAAGAAAAACTACCGATTTTATCAGTCACAGCTGGCGGCGAACTTCAAAAAATCCAGACGCACCATACAGCGAGCCCTTACGGAACTGTCCCAGGCCGGTCTGGTTCGCTATAACATCACCGGATTCAATGAGGGTTATTATCAGGTATTCGAAACATCATGGAAGGAGACTGTGCCCGGTGACTACACCGGAGTGAATCCGAATCTTCCAGAGCTGAATCTTCCAGAGCCGAATCTTCCAGAGC
>JAALKB010000051.1 GCA_011088265.1 Gammaproteobacteria bacterium | reverse complement strand
CGCATTGATGGTTCACGCCGGAGTTTATCCAGGCTGGAGTTTTAAACAGCTTAAAAGCCGAGCCAGAGAGGTTGAAACCATACTGCGGTCCACGGATTACACCCTCTTCCTTGAAAACATGTACGGCAGACACCCCGTCCGTTGGGACAATAATCTCACCCGCTGGGACCGACTTCGTTTCATTACCAATTCCCTGACCCGTATGCGTTATTGTGACTCCGGGAACAACCTCGATTTTAATGAAAAAGGCCCACCAGACATTTCACCTGAAACCCTCATTCCATGGTTTCGTCATCCAAAAATGAAATGTCGTAAGTGGAGGATTGTCTTTGGCCATTGGTCGGCGCTGGGGTTTTTTCGTGAAAATAACGTCATAGCCCTGGACAGCGGATGTGTTTGGGGTGGAAAGCTGACTGCGGTAGAATTAGGCGGTAACAATCCCGGTAGGCATTGGCAACTGGACTGTTAATATCATCCCAAATACCGGACCCAAATATCGATGAAACCTCTATTTTAAAAATTACTCTAACAACCTAATCCGCAAACCTAAACCCGAGCCCAAGCCCAAACCACCCCATCACATGTCAAGTTCTAATGATCGCCTTTTGCGTTTCCTTTCTCGTTCACCAACTCCTTTTCATGGAGTAGCGAATATTCGTTCCCGATTGGAGACTGCGGGTTTTACTGAACTGTTGGAAACCCAGAGCTGGGGGAAAAGGGACCTGGACCCGGAAAATACTATGTGACCCGAAACGACTCTTCTTTGATCGCGTTCAAGATAAGTACTCCTCCAGAGGAAACCGGCTTTCGCCTGGTCGGTGCCCATACCGACAGCCCCTGTTTAAAAGTTAAACCAAACGCGGTCACAGTTAACAATGGTTATGCCAAACTTGCGCTAGAAGTTTATGGTGGGGTGCTGTTGAGCCCATGGTTTGATCGGGACCTGGGGCTGGCAGGCCGAGTTACCTTAAGAACACGTTCTGGAGACATCCAGAACCGTCTGGTGGACTTCGAGGATCCCATTGCTTTCATCCCCAACCTGGCGATTCATCTGGATCGTAAAGCCAATGAAGAAAAAAGCATCAACAAACAAAAACACTTACCCGCCGTATTGTGTCGCTGTGATGACGAAAAGCCGTCTTTTGATGGACTTCTAAGGGAACAACTTCATAGGGAATACCCCCAACTCGAAGTAGATGAAATACTGTCTTTTGAAATGTCCCTTTATGACTGCCAGATCCCAGGATTCGTTGGGTTGAAGAAAGAGTTCATCGCATCGGCCAGACTGGATAATCTGCTTAGCTGTCACGCTGGTGTTGAAGCGATCATTCATTCCAGCAATGATACCAACCAGCTTCTTGTACTTAATGATCATGAAGAAGTTGGCAGCGCTTCCACTAGTGGAGCCGAGGGCCCTTTCCTGCTATCCATTCTTCACCGGCTGTGTGTCACTGAGGAAAACACCCAACGGGCGATCAGCCATTCGATGATGATATCCGCGGACAATGCTCATGGCGTTCATCCAAATTATGCAGATCTGCATGAACCCGGACACCAACCGCTGATCAACAACGGTCCGGTGATTAAACTTAACAGCAACCAACGGTATGCCACAAACAGTGAAACTGAAGCGGTATTCAAGCACATTTGTCAGCGCCACAATCTTCCTTACCAGGTTGTGGTCGTTCGTACTGATATGGGATGTGGTTCAACCATCGGTCCCATCACCGCAACCCGACTTGGCGTAAGAACCATTGACATTGGCGTTCCTCAGCTTGGAATGCATTCCATTCGGGAATTGGCTGGAGCAAAAGATCAACAAGTGCTGATCCAGGCCCTAACCGGGTTTTATGATCTCAAGGATTGGCCTTTCTAGAAAGAGAGAATCAACTTTTTTGTCTGAATAGATCATTGGTTACCAATGGGTTTTCGCATATAGATGCGGTCATAGCCTTTTACATTGGCCCGCCCGGTTTCAACATAGCCCCACTTTTTATACATTGCAAAGTTTTCCGTCATAACTTCGTGGGTATAAAGATCAACCGCCAGATATCCCGCTTCCAACGCCCGGTGCTCAGCAAACATCATGATTTTTTTGCCTAAACCTTTGCCCTGCTCAGAGGGATGAACCGCGATGTTATCCAGCAGGAAGCAGTCAGGATCAAGAATTAGTACTAATACAGCAACCACCCCCTCATTCTCCTTAACCACATAAACTTCGTTATGTTTGATACGAAAAGGATAGTCATCCAGAATGGGGCCGGGTGCCTTTCCCATGCGTTGGATATAGTGCTCATAGGCGGCGGTAACACAGTGTTGAATTCCTACCGCATCCCCGACCAGGGCGCGAACTATTTGCATAGACCCAATTTATCGCGTCCCAGCTTATTATACCTCGACATAATCTGCCTCCACTAAACCGGTCACTATCCCCGTCGTCGTCTGCGCCGTCCTCTACTTTCGTTTTCATTACTGGCGCCTTCACTAACCAAAGGCAGGTCGACTTCCTTTTTCAAATTAACAAAATCTGCCGTCTTATGAGGAATCGCCAGAGCTTCCACGAAATGATCCTGGAATTTCGGCTCTACCGCAGTTTCCACCTTCTGAATCCGATTTACCACGTCTTCAATTTCATGTCTGGCATCAATATCGAGTAGCGTAATCGTTGCTCCAGTTCCCGCCGCATTACCAGCGGAGGTAACATATTGAAGTTCGCAGTCAGGAATCATGCCAAGGACCATGGCATACTTCACATCGATATGCGCCCCAAACGCCCCAGCCAGTCGGATTCTATCAACGGTTTCCACCTTGAGCTTATCCATCAGCAACCGGGAGCCCGCATATAAAGCAGCCTTTGCAAGCTGGATCGCTCTAACATCATTTTGAGTAATCAGTATTCTTAACTGTCCGTCATCATGAAGCAAATAACTCCACGTCTTTTTGTCCGGCATGACCCGACTTGTTTTTTCCGCACAGCTACCATCTATAACGCCGTCAGTCTTAATTAGCCCCGCTAAATACATTTCTGCGATGACTTCGATGATTCCCGATCCGCAAATACCAGTAATGCCCGTCTCCTTTGTCGCCTCGGTGAACCCGGGCTCATCCGACCAGTAATCACAGCCAATAATCCTGAACCTGGGTTCCAGGGTTTCCTTATTGATCCTAACCCGTTCAATAGCGCCCGGTGCCGCCCGTTGACCACCACTGATCTGTGCGCCTTCGAATGCAGGTCCGGTAGGACTTGAGGCAGCCACCATTTTTTTGTTGTTTCCCAGAACAATTTCTGCATTAGTCCCCACATCCACTAGCAGTGTCAGCTCATCCCTTTCATAAGGCGCTTCGGACAACGTTGCCGCGGCAGCATCTGCACCCACATGTCCGGCAATGCAGGGCAATAGATAAACGCGACAACCCGGGTTTGCGACTAACTCAAGGTCTACCGCCTTAATATTTACCGAACGGTCCGTGGCCAAAGCAAAAGGAGCTCCACCCAATTCAACTGGGTTGATTCCAAGTAAAAGATGATGCATCACCGGATTACCTACCAACGTCATATCAACAAGCTCATCAAGGTCGATACCAGACTCTTCCACCAGAGCAGATATCAATCCCTGTAAGGCTTCACGAACAGCTTTGGTCATGTCCACTTCACCACCGGGGTTCATCATGGCATAGGACACACGACTCATGAGATCTTCACCGAATCGAATTTGTGGGTTCATTCTGCCGGAGGAACCGGCAACTTCGCCGCTCACAAGATTACACAAATGGGCAGCAATCGTGGTGGACCCGACATCTACGGCTAAACCATATGCCTCGGTTTTAATCCTAGGCCAAACCGCGATGACTTCCCGTTCCTGATGGACCGCCACGGTAACTTTCCATTCGCCTTTCCTTAATACCGTTTGCAGATTACCCAAAATCTGGAAGTCATAATCGATATCCGTTAAGCCCCATTCAAACTCCAATGCCTCCAACATTCGTTCGAGGTCTCCGCTGGGATCATGCATATTAGGCTCGGGCACTTCGATATAGTGCAATCGAATTGCTGGATTCACCGTCATATTGTGGACATCCACCCGCTTTCGAATAACCTGCCGATGAGCCTGACTCTCTGGAGGAATATCAATGACCACATCCCCTAACAGTTTTGCCTGACAACCGAGCCGACGATTGGCCGGAGTATCTGCAGCAAAGAACTCCTGCTCGCTGCTACTTAAAGGAGAGAGGTGTTCGGCTTTTGAGTGAATGCCGAACTTGGAGAATTCGCCAACACTTTGGTCTATTTGACAACGGTCGCAAATTCCTCGCCCACCACAAACAGTATCCAGATCCACACCCAGTTGCTGGGCTGCATCAAGAACCGATTTTCCAGCAACTATCTTTCCTCGTTTACCCGATGGAGTAAAAACAACCTGGACCGATTCTGTCGACGGAAGTTCTGTCTGGATAGTTTCTGGGGAGGTATTCATTAAACAGTTATCTTGAGAACAATGTATTGTGTAACCCGGGATAAGGAAGTAAAGCGATCTAGTAACTAAAGCGGGAGAGAAAAATCACCGCTCTGTGTAATAAAAAGAGGGGCTAGGAGGCAATACCAGATCTGACTTCGGGCAACTCATGGTAATCACTTTTATCTTCAATAAAAATGTTATCGGCGGGGGTCAGATTGGTAGGCTTATCGATTGTACCTGCCATAATGCTAATGGTATCCGCACCTATTGGCTGCCAGAAAAGATTGCCACCGCAATTCTCGCAAAAGCCACGGCGAGCCTGGTCAGAGGAACTGAACCATTTCAGTGTATCCTGTACCATCAACTTAAAATTCTTCAGGCTCGATCGGGTTGCAGCAACATGGTGTCCCGATGTTTTCTGACACTGGGTACAGAAACAATTAACGACCTCTCGTAGTTCGCCAGTTAACTTATATCGGACTCCTCCACAAAGGCATCCTCCGGTTAGCGTTGTATCATTTGACATACTATTACCTGTTATTTTCGTAGAAACCACCCAGTATCAGGACTAATGTAGAATACGACTGTGAAGCCCCTAAGCTCTGCGCCGCCGTCCACCGCTTCTACCGCCACGAGCACTGGTTCCTTCTTCAGCAGGTTGGCGATATTTTTTCAACCACCGGACACAGTTAACGTCATGCCCCATGGCAACATCCGCAGCCATAACACCCTGCATGACTTCTTCATGCAGTGGATTAGTAATTGCTGAGGTCATACCCGCACCAATTGCCATACTCAGAAAATGAGCATCCATTCCCTTTCGGTTAGGAATTCCAAAACTAAAGTTGGACGCACCACAAGTAGTGTTCACTTTTAACTCTTCCCTTAAACGCTTGACCAAATGAATGACCTGCCTTCCCGCACTATTCACCGCACCAACCGGCATAACCAGAGGGTCAACAACGATATCACTGTGGTGGATACCATAGTCAGCCGCTCTTTCCACAATCTTTTTCGCGACATCAAACCGCTCATCAGGGTTTTCAGAAATACCCGCTTCATCATTCGAGATCGCAACTACTGCAGCTCCATACTTTTTCACTAATGGCAGTACGGCCTCCAATCGTTCATCTTCCCCGGTCACAGAATTTAACAGCGCCTTGCCCTGATAAACCTCCAGCCCAGCCTCTAAAGCCCCAACAATCGAAGAATCGATGGATAGCGGAACATCGGTAATTGACTGAACCAGCTGTATGGCTTCGGCCAAAATACGGGGCTCATCAGCCAAAGGAATACCCGCATTGACATCCAGCATATGGGCGCCCGCAGCAACCTGAGCTAAAGCGTCTCTCTCAACCCGACTATAATCACCTTGTTTCATTTCCTCGGCAAGAATTTTTCGACCTGTTGGGTTAATCCGTTCCCCAATAATCACGAAAGGTTGATCAAAACCAATTTTCAGCTCCCTGGAGGCTGAACTGATGAAAGTATCTGTCATTTTTAAACTCTTAAAGGTATCAACTATGTATTAAATGTGATTGTTGTCGGCATCTCTATTTGGAGATCCGGATAAGCCCATCTATTCGGCGATGGGACTTTGCCTGTTTTCCCTGACAGCCACTTTTCCAAATGCGTCCAGAACTATCAAGCATCAGGCTCATTTCCCAAATTACGAATCAAAGTCATCAATCTTTCTTTATCGTATTCCTGCTCCAATCTGGCAGCCGCGGCCTCTGCTTCGGCATGAAGATCATCGCCACATGGTGTGGGTACTTTTCGCCACTCTTCCAGATAGGCATCAGTGCTTCCTTTTCCGGCACGCATAGCTGCCCGATCAATAGCATCAGCAAATCTTTCTGACAACTGAACTTTAGCGGTTTCCCGGCGTTCTTTTGCCATTACCTGAGCAGGGATATCCCGCCAATAGACTGTAATTAATTTCGCCATAACCTGATATTGAAAGTATTTAAACGTTTGATAAATAGACGTGTTGTCGAAAGACGATGTGGTTTATGCTACTGCTTAGCTTACCTAAGCGTACCGATTTTTACGGACAGAGCGGATTCGAGAAATTGGTCTCCCGTCTCAATACGGACGTATTCAAGACCGAGAAAGTCCGCCGCTTCTTTTGCTTTTCGATCAACCTCTTCATCGTTAAGCTGGGCGAGAAACACAAGTTTTCGATAGTGGGTGAAATAAGTGTCCTTCAGTTCCGGGAAGCGATCCAGCCCTAATCCTTTAATGACCAAACGATCGAAGTGTCTGGCAAGGAAATCGGTAAGATAAAAAGTTCCGGGCTCCGCCTCATGGAGTTTTTTGAAACCAGCTTCGCCGGTGAACATTTCGTAGCAATGGGCTCCGGGCAACCGTTCCAGTCCTTCCTCCTGAATTACTGCATCAAGCAGGCCACCTGTTCCACAATCTGAGTACCCAATAAGAATATCCCGATACTTTCCTCTGTTTTCGTTTACTTTCAGACGAATCGCATCGGGGATTTTCTGGGGTTCATTGTGAAGCTCTGCCGGAAGACATTGAATCTCAAGATGATCCCATTGGTTCAGGTTTTTTACCCGAACCAGGTCATGGGCAAGGGCTCCGCAGGCAATGACTAAGACGGCGTCCATTGGCATTGATTGGGAGCGTTGCCGACAATTGGAAAAGGTTGGTGAAAAACGGTGCCTTAGGCAGCGCGTTTTTCCGCCATTTTGGCTTGTGCTGTCTCCACTGCCACCGCCGCATCCCGACAGTAAGCATCAGCACCAATCGCCTCACCGAATTCTTCGTTAAGCGGCGCACCACCTACCAGGACGATATAATCGTCTCGCATGCCTTTTTCAACTAGCGTATCGATTACGACTTTCATATAAGGCATGGTAGTAGTGAGCAGAGCGGACATTCCCAAAATGTCTGGCTTATGTTTTTCGATGGCTTCAAGGTAGGCTTCAACGGGATTATCAATCCCCAGATCAATGACTTCAAAACCAGCACCTTCCATCATCATACCAACCAGATTTTTACCGATATCGTGAATATCACCCTTAACCGTGCCGATAATCATTTTTCCGATAGGTTGTGCCCCGGTTTCCGCCAATAGTGGTCTTAGGATACCCATACCACCCTTCATCGCGTTTGCAGACATCAATACCTCTGGCACGAACAAAATACCATCACGAAAATCGATGCCGACGATCCTCATTCCCTCCACAAGGGCCTCATCCAATACTTTGCTTGCGCTCCAGCCCCGACCTAAAAGGATATTGGTTCCTTCCATGATTTCTTCTTTTAGCCCATCATAGAGGTCATCGTGCATTTGCTCGACAAGTTCATCATCTGGCAACGACGCTAGATCCAGATCATCATCGTTAGTTTCATCTACCATTGCAAAAATCTCAGAACATATAAGGTTTGTGGTACACAACAAGCAGGCACCGTGCATTCAATAGGACAGGGAAATCAAGCAGGTATCCGCGTCCACCAAAGCTCATTAAATAAATAAAAAATATGAGCACCCCCATTTTAACCGCAGGGCAGGTATTTTAGCCAAAAAAAATTGCCAGGAAACTTTCTCTTAGCGACAAAACCAACCAAAAATACTACGCAAACAAGCAAAAGTGTCTCTTAATGATTGCGCTGTATGGTGTTGATAGTTAGGGAAGATCAATTTGAAAGACCATAGTTTTGGACAAAATGTGAAATCACCGCTTTTCCCTGACATAAAGCGCGATTAAACTACGCCAATTTTTCACCGTGAATCAACTCAACCTACCTCAAAAGCAAGCGGCCCAGCATACCGGAACGCCCCTTCTTGTGCTTGCGGGAGCAGGAAGCGGAAAAACCCGGGTTATCACCCAAAAAATTGCCTGGTTAATGGAAGAACGCGCAATCAGCCCTACGGATATTACTGCGGTTACGTTTACCAATAAGGCCGCCCGGGAAATGAAACAACGTGTCAGCGATACCGTCGCTGGCAAAGAAACGATCAAGGGTCTCACCGTTTCGACCTTCCACTCCCTTGGCATGAGGATTCTTAAAACGGAGGCCCGATTTGCCGGTCTACGAAAGGGATTCAGTATCATCGACCCCAGAGACGCGGTAAACGTAGTCGCGGACTTGATGCGCGCTGACCTGGCTTCTGGCAGAGAGCTTGTTGAGCGCACCTATCAACGCATCTCAAGTTGGAAAAATCTTGGTATCACTCCGGCAACCCTGATCGTCGAAGACGATGAACCGATTAACCGGGCCACAGCCAGTATCTACCAGCAGTACCAACGCTATTTGCTGGCCTGTAATTCCGTTGACCTTGATGATTTAATTCTCGGGCCGGTAACTCTCATACAGGAACAACCAGACGTCAGGGAACGCTGGCAGCGAAAAATCAAGTATCTATTGGTTGATGAATATCAGGACACCAATGGAGTGCAATATCAACTGATCAAATTACTAGCGAAGGACGGTCGGAGATTGACCGTGGTCGGTGATGATGACCAATCGATTTATGCCTGGCGCGGCGCCCAGCCCGAGAACCTGCTTCAGCTCAAAAAAGACTATCCCAATTTGCAGATGATCAAACTTGAACAAAATTATCGTTCCTTTGGTCGTATCCTGAAGGTCGCAAACCACCTGATCGAAAATAATCCAAGGCCATTCGAAAAGTCTCTTTGGAGTGAACTGGGATATGGTGATCCAATAGAAATAGTTCAGGCCAAAAATGAGGAACACGAAGCAGAGAAAGTTGTTTCTTCGATCATGAAACAACAATTCCAACATGATGCCAGGCCCAGTGATTTCGCCATTCTCTATCGCAGCAACCACTTGGCCCGAATGCTGGAAATCAAACTTCGGGAGATGCGCATTCCCTACAAATTAAGTGGCGGACATTCATTTTTCGAACGCTCTGAAATAAGAGACGTGCTCGCTTATCTCCGGCTGGTAGCCAATCCTTCTGACGACAGTGCTTTTTTACGAATCATCAATACACCCCGACGGGGAATCGGTGCCACCAGTCTGGAAAAAATTGCTGATCTCGCTAACCGGTCCAAACAGTGTCTACTTGATACGGTTTTCGATGTCGAACTTTCCACAACCATCAAACCAAAACAATGCAACACTCTTAAAGAGTTGGCTGGGTTACTGGAACAGATCTCTGCCCAGGCAGCTAATGATCCTGTTGGCGCGATGGAGGCTCTGCTAGAGGGTATCGGCTATGAACATTGGTTGGGTGAAACCTGTGAGACGGAAGCGGCTAAAAGACGTTGGGAGAATGTACGTCTTTTGGTCTCCTGGATCGAAGACTCCTATAATCAATCCACAGAAAATCTATCTCTTTCGGAATTAGTCAATGAATTGATTCTCGTGGACATGCTGGATAAACAAAGTGATGAAGAGGAGCGGGATATGGTGAATCTAATGACCTTACACGCCGCAAAGGGATTGGAATTCAAGAACGTTTACATAGTAGGTGTGGAAGAAGACATACTGCCCCATCGGGTCTCCCTCACAGAGGGTAGTTGTGAAGAAGAGCGTCGGCTATTTTACGTGGGCATTACCCGGGCAATGCAGAAACTAACCCTTTCTTACGCAGCCAAACGGAAACGATTCGGTGATCACATGGAATGCGAACCAAGTCGATTCATCAGCGAGTTACCGTCAGAAGATCTAATCTGGAACAGGTTGGAAGGAGAAACACCCATAGCAGAACAGCAGGATGTCGGCAGAGCCTATCTCGCCAAAATTCGGGCCGCCAGAACCTAGGATGCCTCTCCCAGACGTATGCACATATTCGCACCCGATCCATAACGCCGACCGTGACACCGTCAATCCTTTAGACCTAATTCAATTTAAGCTTTCGGTCTTACCGAGTTGATAATTTCCAAAATTCGACGCTTATCTTTTGTAAGCTCTTCATCACTTAGCCCCTGAACCTCGTGTGGAAAAACTAACCATTGGTCCGTCTTATGTAGATAAAAATCAGGCTCTCGCTCCGTCACATTGTTACCCGGTTTAAACCATGGCGTCGCAATCCTGATCTCGTGAGGAGTATTGCGCCGAGTACGATTTGTGAGTTGCTCGATGACGGCCTTGATGCTACGACCGGAATCATAGACGTCGTCCACAATGAGTAACGAATCTTCCTGGTTCAAATTACGAACGAGATAGCCTAGACCATGGACCCTGACTTTTTTCGACGTTTTTCCAATTGATTTATACAAAGAAGTTCTTAGGCTAATGTGGTCAGTTTCAATACCGCAGTACTCCAACATTTCCTGAACCGCAATCCCAACTGGAGCACCTCCCCTCCAAATCCCAACGATGAAGTCAGGTCGAAAACCGCTTTCAATGATCTGAGCACCCAGCGCAAAAGAGTCTTCCAGCAGATCCTGGGCGGAAATAAAATGTTTTTCTGACATGGTGCCGTGTCCGGTTAATCAAACGCGAAGTCTATTAAAAATAGGGCAGATTCTACCGTATTTCCCACCGGGGTTTTTACCCAACACCAGGGGATTTTAGTTATTGCGATTGTTATTGGTGCATAAACAAGTATTACCCGGCTAAGCGAGTCTTCCTTTGGGGAGCTTTTCAACCCAAAAGAAAATCGTCCAAGTGGTCAACAGCACCAATTTAGACAATAGGCATTAGCGATAAAACTAGAAAAAGAGGGTAATCCATGGCCCCGGAGGAAATTCAGGAAGCGTATTTATAACGCATTTTTAACCGTTAAAGGATGTAGGGGTCCAGAGTAGATGCTGCCGAGCAAGCATACGAAAGCTTACGGAATATAGTTGGTCGTAAACACAAAATAGAGCATGGCGGGAAATCGTCAGCAAGAAGATTTGCAGACGGCTTCTATAAAGATACAGCAGCTCTCGCTAACTTCCCCCACTGGTTCGCAATATCCCCTAATACAGATTTAACCCACCTGTTGCGCCACATACTCAATAAGATTCTCTACATTAATGCGGAAATCATTAAATACCACTGTTTGATCTGGTGCAATAATAATGATCTAGGGCGTGCCTCCTGTGCGGTACTTTGTCATAGTCTGGGGACGATGGTTGCCATCCGGGTCTCCTGCATCATGTCCCATCGAAATGGGCAAATCGTAACGCAACTGCAAGTCTCTTACTGCCTGCTGGGTGTTGCTCCGGAATCCTTCAAATACCGTCTGGATTCCCGCAATAGACACATTCGGATGATCCGCAAAGGCATCTGAGAATTTCTTGAGCGCAGGAAAACCACTGGAATGGCAGCCGGGGCACCAATTCTGAAAACACTTAAGAAACACCCATTTTCCTTTTTGTTCTTTGAACTGAATAGTGAGTTGACTCACCGTTCTTATCGATCCAGTAATCCAACGTAATCTCCGGTGCAACCGAGCCTAAAATACCGTATTGGTTTTGAGTTTGCGCCTGGACACTTTGCATCATTGCGGGGTAGACCAGAGCCGAACCCATCGCCGCAGAAAAAGAAAGAAATTGCCTTCGGTTAAACGTTGTCATATGCACTCACCAATAGTCGTCCAATAACCGGAATCCAGGAGAAACCAGTTTATGAAATAGTCTGAGCCGTTGTCTCCTGTCGTCATAAGCGAAACACGGATTGCCCGGATTAGGACACTCTTTCGGGAGTTTGGTTGCATAAACAATTGAAACTGGCCAACACTTCAAAGCGGGCTGACGCCTTTGAATTAAAGTGACGGGCCAGAGGGCATGCTATCAAGTGCTAAAAAGGCTTCAGTTGCCACCCAATCGCTAGAGCATCAATCGGGTGGGTCGGACCTTCATCACCGACAAAAACCCTTTGAGGATGGCTTTTTATTGTCGGGCGTAAGTAGAGCCAGGTTAGCAGCGGTCCCATTCTAGAATTTCTTTTCGGCACCTTATGGGTTTTAATGTTCTTATCAGTCATTTATTATTTCCTGTACCCCGACCACTGCAACCGATTGAGATAACCATGACAAGGTATGAAGCGTTGATAACGCGAATGAATAACGGCGAGCGCATTTTGATTGACGGCGCAACAGGGACAGAATGTGAACGGCGGGGGATACCGCAAATAGTCAATACCTGGAATAGCGGCGCAGCATTATCTCACCCAGATATCCTGCGCACGATTCATGAGGAATATATCAACTGTGGTGCTGAAATCATTATTACCAACACCTTCAGCTCTTCCCGCCATTGCCTGAAATCTGCTGGAATTGAAGATCGATTTGAGGATTTAACAAACGCCGCTGTTCGCCTGGCCAACGAAGCCCGGGAGAATGGTGGTAATGGGAGAGTTCTGATTGCGGGAGGGATAACCCACTGGATCTGGACCGAAGACAAACCTTCATTGGAAGAGCTCGAAGCCAATAGTAGGGATCAAGCCATACTAATGGCTCAGGGTGGCTGTGATTTGATCATGCTGGAAATGCTGGCAAATATCGATCGTCTAATCGCCTGCATCAACGGCGCCCAGACCAGCGGCTTACCCGTCTGGGTTGGGCTTTCCCTGAAACCCATCGATGGGAAAATGTGCTTGCTGGACGGCGAATCATTGGTCGACACACTGGTGGCAATTAAATCAATGAATGTCCCTCTGATCAACATAATGCACACTGAAGTCGATCACATTGACGCATGTCTTGATGTATTGGATACCCATTGGCATGGGGCCGTGGGAGTTTATGCCCACAATTGCCAATTTAAAAGCGGTCAGGCAGCATTCGACAATACGATCTCACCCGAGGATTACGCCAAGGCATCAAAGCAATGGCTGGAACGCGGCGTACAGCTCATCGGCGGATGCTGCGGCATTCGCAAAGAGCACATATGCGCGATCCAGCAGATACTTTAACTATCCGTTTTTCTGCACTCCCAGGCGAATCGTAATAATGAGAAACTAATCACGGATTTCAGCCCTTGGCACTGTTAGCTGCGTGGGTAGCAATCAGGTCCATAATAGGAGGAGACAAACAATCATACGGCTCTAGCCCCAGCTCTCTTAAACGACTACGAACTGCGTCCATATTGGAAGGATCTGTTCCTCCTTCAATAATCGACGAAACAAATCCCGCGAATTCCGGCGCTGACCAACCACTTTGATCGCTTAATTCAGTGTGTACAAAGTCAAGCCCATAAAGAGGGTGTCCCTGATTTTCGATTCGTCCATACATATGAACACCGCAGTCGCGACATGCGTATCGCTGGATTGCTGCATCGGCGTCAACGATGGATAACTTGTCCTCGTTGGAAGTAACACCAATGGCGTCCCGCGAAACGACGGCCACGACTGAAAACTGTGCACCTTCTGGTTTCCAGCATTTCGTACAACCACATGCATGATCGTGAGCAGTTTGAGCACTGACGGTGACCTCAACTGGATTATCGTCGCACTTGCACTGAAGAGTACCCCCGGAAAAACTGTCTGAGCCTGGTTGGAACCCGTTATCCACTGAAGGATGAATTGAAACAGTCATATTATTTACTCCTAATGATTATTGTTTTTAGAGTATTAAGAGTCGTGACATGGAACAGCCCCGGTGTCACACTAATTCGATGAAGATCGAGTCACAAAACATAATTGATCTCCCCCCGGGATGTTCTATGTACCGTATTCTTAAACCGACATATTTTATACATACCGTTTTTATAGATGTACGTCATAAACGTATTATAGTTCCATCAGTACAACTACGAGCCTAGCGCCTAAATGGGGCTAGGTCAATCGACAATCTACCTTGAACATTTTTCTCATTCCCATGGATCTCCATGGGAGTACATATGCAATCTAAAAATAACCCCAAGCTATATCGGTGTCGTTCATAAGGTGGAAATGCAAGCAGGTAATAGCGAATTAGCTGCGAACACACCGGGCGAAAGTTCGGATATCGTTGATTAATAGCTCGGGCTCTTCCATCGCTGCAAAGTGACCGCCTCTTGGCATTTCAGTCCATTGTTGAATATTATAGACCCGCTCTACATAGGATCTCGGAGGCCAGGACAGCAACTCTTCGGGAAATACCGCAGCACCCACTGGTATTTCTACGCGCTTACCTTCGGGTGAAAGTACCCGACCACCTTCCTCCCGTCGGCCATAATAAATCCATGATGCCGAATTGAAGGTTCCGGTGATGAGGTAAACCATGATATTGGTTAAAAGCTCGTCCTTTGTATGCGCACTTTCTATATCATCTCCCTGGGTATCTGACCAGGAGTTAAACTTTTCGATTAGCCACGCAGCGACACCAACGGGGCTATCCGCCATCGCATAACTCAAGGTTTGGGGTTTGGTTGCCTGAATGGTGCGATATCCATTCTCCATGATTTGTTCTATCTCAAATTCTGCCGCCCAGGCATTTTCAGCATCACCTTGAGGACCATCGGGATGACGCATGGTCATGATGTTAATATGAATACCTTTGCAGGAGGCTCCATGATCCATCCCCAACCACGAGGTAATCGCCCCTCCCCAGTCCCCACCTTGTGCCAGGTAGCTGTCATAGTTCAGTACATCTGTCATCAATGTATTAAATGCCTCAGCCATTTTCCTTGGCCCCCAGGGGCGTGGCGGGCGGGCTGAAAAGCCAAATCCAGGTAAAGACGGCGCAATTACGTCAAAGGCATCTTCGACATTACCACCGAATCGTTCGGGGTGAGCCAGTGGCTCAATGATATCGAGAAACTCAACAATTGAACCCGGCCAGCCATGGGAAATAAGCAAGGGCGTCGGATTGGGGCCGCTCCCTTTTTCTTGTATATAGTGCAAATCAACCTCACCGGTCCTGGCGATACAGTGGGAAAATTGATTTATTTTCGCTTCATGTTTACGCCAGTCATAGTGATTCAACCAGTAATGACAAAATTCCTTGAGATACTCGATGTTCGTTCCATACTCCCACCCACCGTCATCTGGCATTTGGTGATCTTCCCAGGGAAAATTCGCCACGCGATTTCTGATGTATTCCAGTTTTTCGTTAGGAACGTTAAGATGAAAAGGTTGGATATTTTTCATTATTGATGATCCTGTGCGTCTGGAGAATCCGTTTCGCCTGCTGGTATAAAGGTACCCTGTTTGAATCGAACGGAGTCCTCTATAATTGCGACTAGCGCCGCCAGACTGACCAGTACACCAGCGATGGGCAGAATCATGACAGCGTATTTCTTTGGCATATAGTTCGGCTGGAATACGAGCCGACCCTGCTCCCAGGTGAAGTGCCACATTTCCCAATACATGCCCCCCATCTTTGACACCACTTCCAAACCATATACACAGATCACAATTCCCAACAGGAAAATGATGGCGGTCCATAGTTGCTGCACAACGAAACCGGCAGATGGGGGTAGATGGACGTAAATCAGATTGAGAGCAATGTGTTCTTTTTCCCTTACGGTGATCACCAGGGCGAAGAATACCAACCAGATATTACTCAAGACGGTTAGTAGATCCCCCCAAACCGGCGGGTTTTCGAAAACATAACGCATGATTACGGTATACACAGTGAACATCACCATGAGTAATAGCATCAACATACAGAAACCGGCCAGGAGTTTTCTTATCCACAAATCGGTTGCAACGAGAATACGGATCATCAGATTAGCCTCCTAGCTGAAACCCATGAGTTTGGGTAAGAACATCGTGAACTCGGGAACGACCACCAGTAAAAATAAAAGCACGAATAGTGCGATGAGATACGGGAGCATGGCAACAGCAACTCGCTCCAGCCGCGCCTTAGCGATGGCGGCGCCGGTAAAGTAGGCAACCCCAAGGGGCGGTGTCACTGAGCCGATCAGAAACCCGACCACGCAAACCAACCCCGCCTGAACTTCTGGATAGCCAGCTTTAACCATGACGTCAACAACCACAGGGCCAACAACGATGATATTTGCTGCGGAATCCATAATCATACCGAGAACATAAATAAAGATAACCAGAACCAGAGCAAAAACAATTGGGTTATGTGCATACCCCAGAAGCCATTCTTCCAATTCGGCGATGGCACCCAATGACGTCAGCAGCCACGTGAACGGTCCAGACGCCGCAATAATAATAAACACCATGGCACTGTTCCGAAATGCCCGACTGAACGCACCTTTACAGTTCTTCCAAGTGATCGTGCGGTAAACAAACAGTCCAACGACCAAGGCAATAGTGGCAGTAAGAGCGCCCGCTTCAACCACCCCCGCAATGCCACCGACCACGGACCCCACTAATACCATGGGAATCAACAGAGCAAAAGACGCGTCTTTTCCAGCATGCCAAATTGCGCCCAGACTAAAGGACTCTTCGCTTCTTTCATAATTGTTTTTAACTGCGATAAAGTGATTAATCACCATCAGCAACAAACCGATCATGATTCCCGGCACGATGCCACCGGCAAACAACGCACCCACAGAGATCCCCACAGAATTTGCCAGAACGATCATCATGATACTGGGTGGAATAATCCCGCCGATGGTGGAGCTTACCGCAGTAATAGCAGCGGAAAACGCGGGACTATAACCGGCTCTCTTCATTGCGGGGATCATCAATGAGCCGACTGTGGCGGTATCTGCGACAACCGATCCATTCATACCGGCAAAAAACATGCTTACTAGCACGTTTGCCTGGGCCATGCTGCCACGCATTCGTCCAATCAACCGTTGGCTAAGATGAACCAGGCGATCGGTGATAGTGGCGCTTGTCATCAACTCACCGGTCAGCATGAAGAAGGGAATCGCTGTCAGTGGAACAGAATCGATGGCGCTAAACATTTGCCCTGGTATCAGAATAAGGGGCGCCACATCCGTGAGCAGAATGTACACCGTCGGTAGCAATATCAAGGTAAATCCAATGGGTGAGCCTAACAATATCAGCACAACAAGAACCAGCAGAAGCAGGATACTTTCCATTAGCGTAACCCCGAGGGCTTGACGAACGAAGCCCGTATCGAAAAGCCGGTGACATGCCTAAAACTCAGCGAGATGAACTGCGCCCAAAAGAGGTTATATTTATACAATGGAGTCTCCTCCGGTTATGTTATACCGCGTGTGTTCGATTCACCGCACTGCTGAATCGCCGTATTCAGTTGTTGGAAGCCACACCTGGGTTCCAGACTTCAATTCACCGTTCGCAGTAAACGATCGATCTGTTTTTGACGTCGACGGGAACGCGTAAAACCAAGTATCAATCCTGTGCCTGCCAGCAGCAAAGGCACCAGACCAATACTAAAAAACTGAACTCGTTGTTCAAGAAGTCTTACATCTTCACGTAAACTTGCCTGGACACCCCGTAGTTCCCGGCGAATCGAAAGCAACTCTCGTCGTGCCTCCTCGATCGACTGGCGTTGTTCCGATGTCAGTATTACTTCTGGTGATGCTAAATCTTCAGAATTTATTTGCACACTCTCGAATTCTGCAATTCGCTGTCGAGTCTCCTTTAGTTTCCCTTGTAACAGATTCTCTTTTTTCTGGTATTTCGCTTCAGCGCGTTTTTGTATTTCAATCACCTTATCAAAAGGACGCTGGGAAGTTCCCCGGGATCGGAGTGCTAGTAGTTCATCGCTTCCCGCCATCTGGCTAATGATATTCATGACGAAATCCGGGTTTGCGGCGATTTGCTGCTCAACCTCACGGCCAAAAAATTGTTGTTTTTGAAGCCAAAATCGATCTTCCAGCAAATCCGTATCGGCGACGACAATGATATTAACATTCCCGTCGGAACCCATGATTTGAGGATCGTCCGGCGTTTCCCTGGGAATAGTCCGAGGTGGCGCCCAGGGGAAAGGCGGTACTCAGTTTACCTGACAATCGGGCAGCCATCACGTGGATTTTCAAATCAGGTTCAAAGCGATCCAACAAACCCAGAATATCTGGTCTTAGCCCGCTCACTTGCTCAACGGGTATTAACCCGGAATTTTTACTGGAATAGACCAGAGGCTGCAGATCGAGTGGAGATCGCTCATTGATATCAATGGCGCCGGCCGTTGCAAAATTGAGATTCGAAAGTCGACTGGATACAGGATCATCCTGATTCATATGATAAGAAGGAATATCAAGCCAGACAAGATACTCGGCAGGTACTGGTTGGCTTGGGGTTCCCGCATTAACCCGCAACGCCATTGTTTTGTCTCCCACCAATTGCTCTGGCGGAATTCGAATGCCCCAATGCTGGAACAGTGTATCGACGCCACTAGCCGATGATGAAACCAGATCAGGGCCACCTGAGTAATCAGACTCTGATTTTGGGTCAATGAAAAATACCACCCGACCACCGCGAAATAGAAACTGTTCCAGTTGGTATAGGGTTCGCTCGTTGAGAGTTTGGGGATGGACTACCATTAAAACAGCAAGGTCCCTGGGTAAATGATCAATCGACTGTGGAAGGTTCATCACCCTGAACTTTGATCTCAAGCGCTTGCTGATGGCCCAGGGGAAAACCAGATTACCATTAATCTGTTCCCCCATATCCCCCAGCAACGGCAATGAACTCATTACACCTAAACCCGGCGGTTTGTCGTTGGACAGAATCTGAATCGTCTCCATCAAATCATATTCAAGTAAACTTTCATCTTTGGGTTGAAAAAATGGAATAGTTTTAGTTTCTCCCTGGCTATTAACTCCCGCCAACCCGAAGTAGGCCATTTCTTCCCCCTGATCAATTGGAATACCCTGAATGCCATAGGAAACCGCTGTGTCCTCTGCATCACTAAACGGCTCGGGATCATGTTCCAGTAATATCACTTTTTCATTTGAAAGGGATTCAATTTCCATTAACAACGTACGTACCCGATTAGCATGAGACCGGTAGAGCGGTACCTCTCGTGCAAGTCTTTGGGAGAAAAAGTAGTGCAACGTCATCGGTTTTTCGATACGTGCGAGCAGCTTGTGGGTACCACCGGATAAGGTATACAAACTGTGCTGGGTGAGATCCAATCGAATCTGGGTTGGCCAAATAACGGTTAATCCGTTAACAATGAAATAAACCACAAGGGTGAATAACAGGACCACCGGAGACGTTAAAGAAATGCGTACCCCGCCCAACATGTCTAGCCTTTCTTCCAGCGTTCAACTGCTACTACGTTCGCAAATAGAAACAGAGCAATGGTAGACAGAAAAAACACCACGTTTCCAAAATCAACTACGCCATGAGATACGTCCTTGAAGTGTTCCAATAAGCTAAGGTTTGCCACGGAATCCAAAACCACTGGTGACGCCCATCCACTGAAAAAATCCTGCACCAAAGCGAGACTGCTGACAGTGAATAAGAAACACAATGCTGCCGCAATAATAAATGCCGTTACCTGGTTTCTAGCCAGTGCCGAAGCAAATGCACTAATCGAAAGATAGCCTCCAGCAACAAATAGGCTGCCCAGATAACCGGTAGTGATGGCAGAATTGTCTGGCGATCCCAGATAATTTGTGGCGATCCAGACTGGAATGGTCAGCATCAATGAGAATCCGATAATGATCCACGCGGCAAGGAATTTACCGAGAACAGTGGCAAATGTCGTCACAGGTATAGTGAGAAGCAATTCTACAAAACCGCTTCTGCGTTCTTCAGACCACAGGCGCATGGAAATAGCGGGTATCAGAAAGAGGTAAAGCCATGGGTGAAACTGAAAAAACGTGTCAAGGTTTGCCTGACCCTGAATAAAAAAGCCTCCAAGAAAAAAGGTAAAGGACCCAGACGCTATAAGGAAAATAATAATAAACACATAGGCAACCGGGGTTGTGAAATAATGAATCAGTTCGTTTTTACAAATAGCCCAAACGTCCCTCAATAACCCCGGTGCAGGCTGTTGTTCGGGTATCCTTTCATTGGGTAGCCTCTCCACTGGCTTGTGACTCATTCCGCTGGTTGTCAGTGACCGAAAAACATCATTCAAATCCACGGTCTTTCTCAGAATCTGTTCAACTAACCAGCCCCTATCATGCACTTCTTTCGATATGTTTGGCAGAATATCTGTTCCGTCCCTTGATAACGCAACCAATTCCACCCGATCTGACTTCAGAGGCTTTCTTTCTACTTTAGTAACACCTTCAATGGCTTGAAGTCCTACTTCCATCTCTTTTGTATTGGGCGACGGCACCACAACGGTTACTGCTCCAAAGTATCTCGATTTTGCTTTTAGCTCATATGGTGTGCCATTGGCAACAATAGAGCCTTTGTCGATGATAAGCGTCCGATCACAAACCGCTGCTACTTCTTCAAGAATATGGGTAGAAATAATAATCGCCTTTTGATGGGAAATTTCCCTGATCAATGTGCGTACTTCATGCTTTTGATTCGGATCCAAACCATCAGTTGGTTCATCCAAAATCAATACAGCGGGATCATGCAACAAGGCCTGGGCCAAGCCGACTCGACGTTTAAACCCCTTGGACAGGCTGCCGACCAGTTGGTTTAGCACCTCGATAATATTCGTGCGTGCAGCAACAGACGCGATAATTCGCTCTCGTGCATCACGGGGTATCTGTCGAATATTTGCTACAAATTTAAGATAGTCATAGACACTAATATCGGAATAAGCTGGGGCTCCCTCGGGCAAATAGCCGATGAGGCGTTGTGCTGCGGTGGGATTTTCCAGTAGATTCAAATTGCAAATATTGACATCTCCCGTGTCTGGCCACAGAAAACCCGTGATGAGTTTCATTGTGGTTGATTTGCCGGAATCGTTTGGGCCGAGAATTCCCAACACTTCTCCCTGACTAACGGAAAATGAAATATTGTTGACCGCGCATAGCGAACCAAAATGTTTCGATAAGTCGTTAACTGCGACCCTATCTCTCACGCAAGCCCCCCGAGAACAATACTCCTGGGAACAATACCTCTAGAACCCAAACTCCCGAGAAGCGAAATCCTGGAAAACAAAACTTGAGAATAGTAATGCCTAATAGATAAAGACCATGATCCGACGGGCGAATCATGGTCTCTATCTCAAGTCTGGTATGAAAGACGTTTTATCTTAAAGAGCACCAGCTGCTTTTAGTTTTGCAATAAAATCATCCAGCCCCTGTTCTGCAAGCGCTTTCTCCGCCAAGGCAGGATCGAATGTTCCTTTGGCATTTTTCCAGGCATCAATTGCACCTTCTCGCCATAGCGCCATCTCCTCGTCCGTAGGCTCATACCATTCCTTTATTTCTGACTTGATGGCTGTAACGCCATCCTCAACCCATTTTTGATCGAGTTGTCGGACCGACTCGCCAAAAGCCTGACTAGCTGTATGAATCCATTCCTTCTCTTCCGCACTTAGTGCCTCATATTGGGTAACATCCATGGAAATCTGATTACCAGACCATGATCCACCGATTTTGGTAAAATACTTGGCTACTTCATGTAGTTTGGCTACATGCTGCCATGGAATCGCCACATACTGCCCTTCAACAACGCCGGTTTGCAAACCTTGATACAACTGGGTCCAATCATAAGGTACAGGAATAGCACCCCAGTTTTTAATCAGCGTGTACTCAATGGGACTCTTGGTAACACGCCACTTGATTCCCTTAAGATCAGCAGGAGTGTGGACTGGTTTCACTGTATTTCCCATTTCACGAAATCCGCCGCTTGAATAGACAACAAAACAACGATGTCCAGCTGTCTTCGCCGCTTCCTCACATTGCAGATCTGACATCCAATCTTTGGAGATTTTGTCTGCTGATGGAATATCTTTAAAGATATAGGGTAGATCAAAAATGGAAAGCGCTGTACCGAAATTAGCTGTTGAGCTGGTCCAGAGCTGTAGTAATCCCTGGTTTGCCTGTTCACCACATTTTTGTTCTCCACATAAGGAACCGCGGTAGTGTGGCTCAATTATCATTTTTCCGCCGGATACTTCGGTAGCAGTTGGAATGAGTGCCTGTTCGATGGCGTCACCGATTGGCATACCCAAACGACCAACAGTGCCAAGTTTTAGGGTTGTCTCCGCATTAGCAGCAGTGAATACGAGCCCTAGCAACAAGCCCACAACCAGCGCTTTTAAATATCTGAAATTTGTCGTAAGTTTTCCTCTCTAGATGAATTTGAATTCTCGCAATTCTGAACACTTTCTATAAACGAAAGTTTAATTGAAAGGGATAGCTTGCACATATTATAGGGACAGCTTTGACGCTTTTCGCTGGACTTTTCCATCCAGAGATTTGACAGCGGAACTAGCTTAGCAAATAAATCGAGTGTAAAGGAATATAAATTCTCTTCCAGGTTGCTCGCCACTTATCTATCATGAGACCGGAATTCGTCGCCTATTTTTTAGCATTCTTCCAAATTTGAATGCGGAACTCCATCAGATATTCGGACATTTCAGGAAACATCGTATTTTCAGTTCATAGCAAACAGACACCCCCCGCCGCTCGTCTCCAACAATTGATCAGGTATATAATTACAAAGGTGATTTGGAACGTACCAGAACTGTGATATATAAATTGTGATACTTGAATCGCTTAGTTTAGACGCCTGGTTCGAATAATCTTGCATTGAATATATAGTTGAAAAATGAACGAATCAATTAGCGTGAGTGTCGCGGACTTTTTAGGTGAACATGGTATCGAGTATTCAGTCCTTAATTGCGATCCGGATTTAGCAGATACACAGGCTTTTTGCGATCACTATGGCTATTCCTTAGAAGAGTCCGCCAATGTTTTACTGATAGCATCAAAAAAGGGAGCACCGAAATTTGCCGCTTGTGTGGTCCTTGCCACACATCGCCTCGATGTAAACAAAACGGCGCGCAAGAAGCTGGCAGTTTCCCGAATATCTTTCGCTAACCCGGAGCAAACCAGAGAACTAACAGGCATGGAGCTTGGAGGCGTAACGCCGTTTGGGATGCCAGCTAACGTTCCAGTCTGGATAGATTCCTCGGTAATGAAACGTGAATCTATCATTCTCGGCGGAGGAAATCGGTCATCCAAGATCGTTCTATCCCCGACAATGCTTTTAAAGATCCCCCATGTAGAAGTAGTGGAAAATCTAGCTTACGAGACATAAAAGAAACCCACTATTTCGCCGTTAAGGTTTCCTGTTCTCTCTTTTTCGTACTACCTA
>JAALKB010000290.1 GCA_011088265.1 Gammaproteobacteria bacterium | reverse complement strand
AGTGACCTATATGCTGGCGGGGGAAATGCGTCATGAGGACAACACCGGACGTACTGGCATTATCGTCCCTGGGGGTGTGCAGTGGATGACCGCTGGGAAAGGAATTATCCACTCCGAGATGCCGGTTCAGGAAGGTGGGCTACTCCATGGTTTTCAGCTTTGGGTGAATTTACCCAGTAGTGAAAAGCTGAGCGAACCTCGCTATCGGGAGTATTCAGCGTCAGAGATCCCGGTAGAAAACCGGCAAACAGGAGCGGAAGTTCGGGTAATTACAGGCACCACTGAACTGGGAACCTAGGGGCCGGTTAGGGATGTCATTACTTCACCATTGTATCTGGATGTCCGATTAGGCAGGTTTTCTCGTTTTGGTGAGTCGATTCCGGTTGGTCATAGTGCATTTGTATTTGTGATCAAAGGACAGATCGGGGTCATTGGCAATGAATCAGAGAGTCAGCATATTCTTAATCCGGGAGAGTTGGGTGTGCTTGGTGAAGGAAGTAGGGTGGAACTTGAGGGCGCGATGGATGGGACTCATCTGTTGTTGGTTGCCGGGCGTCGGTTGGATGAACCGGTTGCCCGGGGCGGCCCTTTTGTGATGAATACCCGAGCGGAGCTAATGCAGGCGGTGCGGGATTATCAAAGCGGTCAGTTTTAGAGCGTGGCATAGCAGAATATAAAGCGGTCAAATAGAAGGTTAATTAGAAGTTTTAATAATGTGCGATAGCAGGAGATAACGATGGGACAATTGGTTGAAGGTAAATGGGAAGATGTTTGGTATGACACAACGTCAACAAAAGGAAAGTTTGTTCGAAAGAGTGCGGCTTTTCGCAATTGGGGTACGCCAGTGGGGGGGCCGGGACCGGGTGGGGAGGGTGGTTTCAAAGCGGAGCAGGACCGATATCATCTGTATGTTTCACTGGCCTGCCCCTGGGCTCACCGAACTTTGATTTTCCGTAAACTAAAGGGATTGGAGGAGATGGTTCCCATTTCCATCGTGAATGCTTTCATGGGGGCAGAAGGCTGGACCTTTGATCAAGGCCGTGACGTGGTTGCCGATAGCGTCAACGGGGTTGACAGAATGTATGAAATTTATACTCTGGCAGATCCGGTTTACAGCGGACGTGTCACGGTGCCGGTCCTCTGGGATAAAAAACAAAATACCATCGTCTCCAACGAATCATCGGAAATTATTCGTATGTTTAATTCTGCATTCGATGATGTAGGAGCGTTGCCCGGAGATTATTATCCTGAAAATCTTCGAGGAGACATTGATGCGATCAATGACGTTATTTATTCAAGTATTAACAATGGCGTTTACAAATCAGGTTTTGCCACTACTCAAGAGGCCTATGATGATGCTGTTGCCATTCTTTTTAACACCCTGGACTCGCTAGATGAACGCTTGTCTTTCCAACGTTATCTGGTCGGTTCCCAAATCACTGAAGCGGATTGGCGTTTATTCACCACACTGGTACGTTTCGATGGCGTGTACGTGGGGCATTTCAAATGTAACAAAAAAAGAATCGTGGACTATCCCTCTTTATCAAACTATCTCAGAGACCTTTACCAGTGGCCAGGAGTTGCTGAAACCGTCAATCTGGATCACACCAAAGCCCATTATTATGGATCTCACGACACCATTAATCCAACGAGAATTGTTCCCGCTGGTCCGGAGCTGAATCTTGGGAAGCCCCATGACCGTGATCGCTTTGGTTGATGACTCTCCAATCAATAGAGATTTGGATCGCTACGTTATTTTCCATCATGATCTGATGCATGGATCGGTTCCCATATACGGACCTTCAGAAGCAAACTTTCAGGACTTAAGACCGGAGACTTGAGGTCGTAATTCCATGGAGCAATCTGGTATGGTTAAATATGCTGACTGTGTGGGAAATTATTAGGATCCAATTCGTCAGGAAAGTTAGTTAGTGATTAGTGGGTAACATATTGGGGGGGCCCCGGGAGTTCAATGGATACTCCGCGTCAACGGCTTGTCTGACGCAATCTGGCTGATAATGACTCGCCCAAAAATTGACCATTCCAACGAACCTGTAAGAGAACAGAAAAACAACACGAAGAATCGATGAAAGCCCTGTTGAATAAATCCGATTTTATTGGCCTGGAAGAACGAGTGAACCTATGCGCTGGCGGGGAGACGCCGATGCTAAAGTCCCACTTTGGCGCAATGAATCAGTTCGCCCTGGATAAATCCCAGGGTGAGAGGGCCCGGGATCTTGAAGCTCAGAAAGTTGAGTCAGCGCGAATGAAATGTGGCAGATTGTTTGGTGTGGAAAAGGATGACATTACTTTCCTGTCCAGTGCGTCTGAAGGGATTAACAATGTTGCCCATGGACTAAAATGGAAAATGGGAGATAACGTCGTTATCGTGGATGTGGAGTTTCCGTCGGGCATTCTTCCCTGGACACGACTTTGCTCCCAGGGAGTTGAAGTTCGGATTGTTAGACATAAAAACTGGTTTATCGATATTGAAGACATTGCGGCACAAATCGATGATCGGACCCGAGTGGTTGCATTAAGCCATGTCAGCATGTTCACTGGACAGCGTATGGATGTCTCTTCCATTTCCCAATTAGTTCGTTCCAGTAATGCGTTATTTTTACGCGACGCAACCCACGCCGCGGGGGGTAGTTCCGGTGGATGCAAACCTTGCGGATATCATGGTAAGTAGTTGCTATAAGTGGTTATTGGGTGTTCATGGGGCCGCGGTTTTTTATGTGAATCGGGAGCGAGCCGGTGACTTTTATCCACCTTTTCTGGGTTGGAATAGCCCCAGTGAGCACGGGGGCTGGGAAGCACCGACGCAGTTCGAGCTCAAAAAATCTGCCCATTGCTTTCAACCAGGCAATGCTAATTTCCTGGGGATTTATATTCTCGATAATGCCCTCGATCACCTACTAAATATCGGTATCGAATCTATTTCCGATCATGCACTGAGCTTGAGTGGGCAGTTTTTTGAACACTTAAAAACGTTGAAAGTCGAATTGATGACGCCGGAGGTTGAGGTTGATCGGGCAGGCAATGTCTGTTTTATTGTCGAGGATATGGTTCAGGTACTGGCTGCTCTTGAGGCTCGAAATGTTCTAATCTGGGGAGCCTATGCTGGTTTTGGCAGACTACGGATTTCTACCCATCTGTATAATGATTCCAGGGACGTTGAAATTTGCCTCGATGCGCTGAATGCATCTATTCCGTCCAGAAGGGGTATATAGGGCTGCCCCGGAGAACTTTGTTGATGATTTTTCGGTATCCTCAGTCGCGACGATGAATGCGCTGTTCACAGCACTGCTATAAGCGTTTACATCAGGGGGTTGATCAATAATTCACTGCTTTATTCCTTAAAGTCTGTAAAATGACAGGATGTTTTGTTACGTAGAAAAAGAAAATGTCAATCGTTATCAGGCTCATGCGGTAGACGTCCAGT
>JAALKB010000289.1 GCA_011088265.1 Gammaproteobacteria bacterium | reverse complement strand
GCTTTCGTCCGAACCAAGGGTTTCCGATGCTTGGCCGGACTACGAATAGCGCCGAGTTCCGTATGTGGTTTCTTGGCGCTTGTCAGGAAGAGGCAATCGATGTCTCAACTGATCCAGGAGATATTCTCTACGGTGCTGGCTGGAGCGCTGATGGCACTCGGCTTGCACTTGCCCCCTACAATCTGAATTCTGGAGGCCAGTATGTTCTCCGTGATCTTTCAGCAATGCCAGTACCAGAACAGCGTTCCGCACATTTTGATGACAATATACCCGAGCGCTTAGTTCCTGTTCTTGAGGGCAAAGCCTGGGTTGCCTATCTTGGTTTGATCGATCATTTCCATTACTGGTACGGCAAGGAAGGCACATCCCCCGTGAAGGTGTCAGTCGGACGTGGTGAGACGGTTCAGTCGCTTACCGCCGTGGCCGATGGGTCAATCATCCTGGCTTCCCTCAATAATCGCATTGCCCGCTGGCGACTGGACAATGATGCAATCGTACCAATGCCGGACATACCCTGTGGGGTTGATCCAGGAGACGGTTGCTCTGGTTCGCCCTTGGTTATCGATCCGAAGAAACGATGGTTTGCTGCTGTGAGTTCCAATAATATCCTGATCAGACGGATATCTGACGGTACTCTTTTGGCTAAACTATCTGGTCATGCTGGTCAGATCGATACATTAGCGGCCTCGCCAACCGGGTTAGTGCTTGCTAGTGGGAGCTGGGATCACAACCTCATCGTTTGGGATTTACAAGATCTGTTCCTGCCCGGAGAACAGGTTGTGCTAGACACCCAGACTGCGGCGGGCTTTACAGTAGATGGCGCAGACCTGGTGGAGGTGGCTAAAGCTGATCCTCAGTTCCGACGTTTGGCGCTTCTTCGCTTGAAACCGCAGGTGGATCGAGATGGAAAACCATTCAAATTCAGTTTCGACATCTATGCACAAGACAACCGGGCGTCGCCAACATGCGCTGTGTTTACACCAGGAAATTTTCTATCTCGTGATCGACCATATTATGTAATAAGATAAAATGTGATCCGACAGGTCGTTCCCCGTCTGGATGATTTTCCCATACAACTGTTGGACGGTTCTCTATAATAATTCCCTGGGAACGACCAAAGAAAAAAGATAACAGGCTTATCGATATTTGTTTTCAACGGCACTAGACCGATCGTCTCGACGAAATAACTTAAGGATATAGAATTGTATAAAAATCCTTAAGACCAGTGGACCATTTTTTCCATCGCTCGTAAATTTAGGAGATTTTGTTTATCAGATATAGATACAACTATTCTTTGTTTATATTAAATTGGCTTGTGTGATAAACAAATCCATACCCTTAGATTTTTGAAAACAGACTAAATTTAGCGATCCTTGCCGCTATCCGGGTTGGATATAAAAAGTTGATTTCCATTGTTGGAACGGCGAATGCTGCCTTGGCCCAGAAGAGTCATCAATATCAACTCCATCTTAAACTCTATCTTAAACAGCATCGTGGTCCTTTAAATCTTTCTTGTTTCGCTGTTGTTCAGTTATCTTGTGATTCAACAGCGGGCTCACGGAGTTAACGGTACTGGCGGTGACTCCTGCAACGTATAGTGCTGCAGCTTTTGCCATACTCAAGTGGAAGAAAAAAACACCACCAATAATAATTCCAGTAGGAATGACTCCTGATAACATGGTTCGCTTTACATTCGCCTTGAGGTCTTTGGCAAGATCAATGAGGTCAATAAGATTCCCAAGGTTTTTTTCCATGAGAATCACCTCCGCCGTATCCACTGCAATCGCCGAGGCACCATTGAGAGAAACTGAAACATTGGCCTTCTTAAGCGCAATGGCATCATTTATGCCATCACCCACAAAACACACAGACTTACCGTTTCGCTGCAAATTTTCAATGAGTTCCGCCTTTTGTTGCGGCAATACACCGGCAAAATAAAGATCAATTCCAATCTGCTCGGCTAGCGCTTTGGTCGGCTCTTCGTGATCCCCTGAAATAATGGCTATTTCGTATTCGCGTTTTTTCAACTGGTCAATCACATTTTTCGCTTCATCGCGTACTGTGACGCGTAATTCAATGGCACCAATAAGTTGATCTTCCCTGGCGACAAAGACTAACGTAAAGCCGCTACGGTGAGCTCCTGTTTCTATTTCTTTCATATCATGGGGAAACACAATGGACTCCCGGTGCATAAAATTGGCGCTGCCAACCTTGATAACCGATTCATTGTCGCCATCCCCAACCCTTACTTTTATACCGTATCCAATCTCGTATTCCGCTTCCTGAGTGGACGGAATCAGCAGGTCACGATCTCGAGCCGCCTTCAAAATAGCGAGGGCCACTGGATGGGTTTGTTTGTGTTCCGCAGCTCCAGCAAGGCTCAAAATTTCATCAGCACTAAAACCCTCATAGACATGAATATCTCCAACATGGGGCTGATCAAGGGTTAAGGTTCCCGTTTTATCAAAAACGAACATGTCCACATCATTAAGTGCCTCAAGGGCACGACCATCTTTCACTAACAAGCCCTTATTCGACGCTATCGAAAGATAACTGAGAACTCCCAATGGACCACCCATGAACATGGAATCATCATATGGAGCCCACAGAATGGAAAGCGCTCCCTGCAAGCCAAAAAAAGGATATGCTAATCCACTGACCACCAAATGAGGCAATGCCCATTTGTCTGCGGCCTCAACGCAACGTAATTCTACCGATGCCGCAAAGTTGGATGTCTCACTCAATATCTGTCCAATCTCCGCTGCTAATGTTTCACTTCCAGCTTTTTCGACACGAACATGAATGGAACCAGATAGAATGATGGTAGTAGAAAAAACCGGAGCGCCTTCACTTTTTTCTGCCGGTTGAGATTCCCCGGTCAACATTCGCTCATCAATTTCTGCCATCCCATGGATAATTTTACCGTCCACTGGCATAACCTCTCCTGCTTGCGCTACCACAATATCACCAGCCTGCAATTCGTCGATGGGTGTTGAGACCTCTATGCCTTCCCTAAGCACCCAAGCGCTACCTGGCTGTTGGTTAAAGACATGAGTCAACTTTTTCATGCTGTAGCTCTTGGCCCTGGAAATAATCATCAAAGATAAATAGGTGGCCCAGAACGAAGCGGATGCAACCAGAAAGTTGCCGGAAACCAGTAATCCAAGTAGAAATATAACTTCAACGGATAATGAATCAACCCGACGTTTTTTCGACATGGATCGGTATGCTTTCTTAAAAATATCGATGGATAGACAGCCCAGGCAGGCTACGCTCCCAATCATTAAAGGTGGAAAAAACAGCGTCCCTGCCAGCGCGAACCCCACTGACACCGTCGAAATAACCATTTCCGGACCAATCCACTGTTCAATGGTTCCTATATCACTGTCCTCAAAATCGGCTCCATCGCTTTGCAGAACCTGGGGCTCATATGTTTCCGCTAAAGTGTTTT
>JAALKB010000288.1 GCA_011088265.1 Gammaproteobacteria bacterium | reverse complement strand
CGCCAGATATGGAGCGTCCCCTCAAGTCCTTCCAGTCCACCAATTCGGGATAGGTATAGTCATATTCAGGAATACTTCCATAATACCACAGCATCAAAAAAATCAGCCAATGCACCCGAAGAGCATTTTACGTAAACACTCTTCTTGAAAGAGGGTTTGAAGGACTGGAAGGACAGTAACTTATTATTGATAAGATATATTCATAATAATTAAGGGTTTGCTCTGGTTTTCAGCGACTACCGACTGTCGTTTAATGGGGGGCAGAGAGGGGGCTAGTGTCCACTTTTGACGATATAAATTCAATATCTGCGAGAATTGCATGGAAAAAATAGAGTTCAAAAGAGTGTTGTTACCTTTTATTGTGATCTCATTAGCAGGTTGTTCAACATTACAGGAATACACGAGAGCAAACAGGTTGGCTGCAGAAAAATCCATGACGGAAGGGAGGCTGGAACAGGCTCAGAAGGTGATGGATAAATCACTTGAATTATGCGAGCAGCAACACAAAGATAAACCGGAAAGTAATCGTCAAGAAGCAGTAGATATTTGTGTTCAGTATGTTTATACGAGTGTTATGCAAAAAGTTAGCTCAGCTGAGGTTGGCAGTAATTCAAACCAGAAACCTGTCATTAACTCGGTTTCACAAGGGCAAAAAGTCTATCGGGCAGATGAATGCATTGGTGCAATAGTCAATGGCGTTTGTCATGGATCGGTCATACCCAAGGGTTATACACCTACCTGCTATGGAACCATGCTGAACGGACAATGCACGGGGCCGATGTTTTGAGTGATGCAGCAATTATCCCTTGGTACAAACACTCAGTAGCTAGATGGGTTGCATTTATTCCATGTTTTTTTATCGGACACTATTTGGGCAGATTTTTAGGAGGCTTGGCTCCGAGGTTCTTGCTTCCGTTTAATCCTCTGACACCCGAATATCTTGGGTATATGATTTTGAACATAATTCCTTGGGTTTTATCAGGACTTCTAGCAACTATTTTTGCTATGAGAGTTGCGCCTAAGGAGTTGCCGGGGATGTTTGCTCTTGCGATTATTGTTAGTTTCCTGACGCTAGCGTTTGCCATAAGTGCAGTAGATCAATATGGGCATTTATCATTTTCAGGGATTATTCTAGTGGCTATTCCTGTTATCAGCTACGCAATAGCCACGTTTGTAGCTGTTTTATATCGAATGTATGACGTGTAGGTGTTATTAATCAAACTGTTCAACGTATAAAGGCTCACTTTCAGCGCTGGTAATCAACTGTGGGCATATCCCCACAGTTGATTCAGTTCTAACCCATACACCCATTAAACAACAACCTTACGACATCTGAAACCCACAATTCAGTTGTCCCAAGGTCTGCCAAAGTTTTGGTGAAAACCAGAGCTTAAAATAACAATAGGAACGTTTGACATTCACGCTGTTAATTCGGTAGAGTTGTCAACAGGTGCTCGAAACACCTAGTCAAGCGGTTCATCCAACTCCGAAAGCGTTGGTTTTTTTGTCTCTGGCAGATACCGGAGAAGCTCAAGAGAGCGGTAAGGTTATTAAGTTGCCAAATCCGCCAACCTGGGACGTAGCGTTTATGCCCAATCCCACGCAGGTCTGAAGCTTCTGGTTATTTTCAAGTGACAAAGTCCTCCGAGTTAATAGTGCTAAATCCGTTCAGTCGGTATTAGCCAACCAGGGATACGGCATAAATAGCCCAAGCCCACCAAGGTATTAAGTCGGGAGTGCGGTGAATACAATACCCTTTACGGGGAATAAACCCGGCCGATCTTGACAGGCTTTTGAGCTCCCGGCACCCAATTTTTATATTGGGTGAACTCAAAAATAGTCAAGGAGACATTCACTATGTCTTTTCCTATCTCGGTTGTCCCTTTCCATGGTGACAGCGTTATAACTCTTGATTCTGATGGCAAACAATATGTTGCGATCACTTCTATTGTTGATGCTCTTGGTGTAAGTAGAGCTCGGCAAAGAGAAAAAATCACTCAAGAAGAAAGGTGGACACATAAGTGTTTACCTTGCCAAACTCCCGGCGGAACGCAGGAAATGCTCTGCATCCCCCTCCGCAAACTCAACGGCTGGCTATTCAGCATCAACCCCAACAAAGTTCGCCCCGATCTGAAAGAACGAGTTATTCAGTATCAGGAAGAATGCTTTGAAGTTCTGCACGACTACTGGCAAGGCAAAACCGTCAGCCGCCAGAACGCCTCGCAAACCGTCTTCGACAAGATCGACAACGACAAGCTCGCCAAGTTGCAGCGGCAGAATAAAGAGCTGGCATGGGAATACCTCGAAAGTCTCGGTATCGAACGCCCACAAGAGCAGGGTGTCACCGCACTGAATTCAGGCTATAACCATGTCAGCCTCAATGAACTGGCCGCAGCCCTCAAACCAGTTGCTAAGGAGTACGATAACAAACACTTCTTTGTCCATGTCTGCGAAATGAATGCGGCGACGGGTTACCAGCGCAGGCCAACCCTAAACTATCTGCTACAGCAAAAGTTGTTATTCCCTGGCGAATACGAGAACAAAAGCCACAGAAGCAAGCTGGCACGGAAGGTTAACCGCCATATTGCCGAGCACTACTTTAATGGTGCACGCAAACGGGTTTACGTCATTAGCTGGAAGCTGTTTGATGCGCTGGAGGCTGGGCAATGAGTGAATCATTAATGTCTATGAAACAGGTGGCTGAAAAGCTGAACATGAGTTGGAGCAGCGTTTACCGATTAATAACAAGCGGACAGCTTAAAGCCTATGCCATAGGTGGTACCCAGAGAAAGACTGGAGCCTACCGGGTAAGCCAGCAGCAGTTGGATGAATTCCTCTCAGAGTCTCTTTACACAAAGACTATGTTTGCTTTCGGAGGGGGAATAAGACCGAGACCAAAAACTCAAACTGTGATGAGCATTAACGAAAAGCTTAATAAAGTATTTGAGCGTAAGAATAAAACGAAGAAAGCGACAGACTTTAAAAAACATTTGAACGTAAGCGTAGAGGGAAAGCAGGCATGAGAAACGAATTAATGGACTCTCTATACATAGCGTTGGCTGATGCAGAGCATATAAATGTTAATGCTGAGTTTAAAAAACTTTCTGATGCCGAGAAAAAAATCTTTTTGAAAAAGTTAAATTGGTTACTGAGTGAAACCAGTTATGAGGAGGGTTAAGTCCTGTGCGAGAAGTTAAATGTGCTGCACCCGTCCCTGTTAATACTTACGTTCGAGATGTAATTAAAACGGGTAGACCGATCATGCTGGTAGATGTTATTGATAAACCTATAAGCAGTGGTATAGCTAATACATCCAGAGTCAGATTATGTTCTTTGGGTAATAATCTGCTAATCCAGCCCTGCTAAATAAAAAAGCTCGCTTCTGCGAGCTTTTTACTAAATTAATCTGAACGATCAGCCAAACAATAAAAACAAATGCACCATAACTTTGATGAAGAAGAC
>JAALKB010000050.1:22011-23601 GCA_011088265.1 Gammaproteobacteria bacterium | reverse complement strand
TATTCTGGTGTTTAAAAACGTGCTTCTTATACAAAGTGGTGGTCTTGCCATTAAAACGAGCAAAGAAGTTGGGAGTCCAATGCAGTTTCTTTATCAATCATATTACCCATTGGGGAGTACCCATCGAAGATTCTCTGTTCGGTAAAGCCCGGGCTGCTCATTATATGCCCGTAGGATCAGCGGTGAACGAGGGCATGCGAACAAGCCTTCACGCTGATACACCCATGACTGACCCTTCGGCGCTGGAGTTGATGAAGGCTGCGACTACCCGAATAGCTGGGGACGGGCGTTGCCTCGGGGAAGAGGAACGCATAACCGTGGAAGCTGCCTTGAAGTCGGTGACTATCGATGCTGCCTATCACATAAAGATGGAACAAAAACTCGGATCAATTAGTCCAGGAAAGCATGCTGACTTTGTGATGCTGGATGCCAACCCTTTAGAAACCCCTGCCAAAAAACTGACCGATATTAATGTATTGGCGACTTATCTTGCGGGGGAGGCGGTCTGGAAAAGTGGTGGATGACCAGGCGGTGGCGGGGAATTGCTTGCCGATTGTGGTCATCGGTGGTTTCCTCGGAGCGGGCAAGACTACATTGATTAACCGGGTTCTTACTGAGTCCAGAGGAAGTCGATTCGTGGTATTTGTTAATGATTTCGGCGCCATTAATATCGATATCGATCTTATCGACACAGTTGCGGAGGATCGGATTTCTTTGAAAAATGGCTGCGTGTGTTGCTCTCTCAATGATGATCTCGTTAATAAAATCGCAGATTTAGCGAAATTGGACTTCCCACCAGACGGGGTTTTTATCGAAGCCAGCGGTGTAGCAGACCCGAGATCCTTTTCCACTTCATTCAATGCGCTGGAAGCGGCGGGTCTCGCCCGTTTGGATGTCAGTGTTTATGTGTTGGATGCGGAGAACTTTTATCGTATGAGCTATGAGGATGGAGAAGAAATCATCGATCACGGTGCATCCAGTGACCTGATTGTATTGAACAAAATGGATGTTGCGGACTCTGTGCGGATTAAGAGCCTTGAAGCCACTCTGGTGCAGTCCGCACCCTATACCAGAATATTGCCAACTAGTTATTGTGATATTCCCCTTGAGATTATTGGTAATTTTCCTTCGTCCGCTAGATGGACTCAACTACAGGGGCCATCAAACACTGGAAATGAAGCTGACTCTGGTGTCGATTCCAGGGTCAATTCTAAGGTCGATTCTGGCTCCAATCGCCCGGACTCCGGCGATGATGTGGATAACGGCCGAGATAGGATGAACCATTTACACAAATATGACAAGTGGAGTTACGAAACGAACTATTTAGTGAATCGAAACGAGTTCGAGAAGTTCGTGCAACGATTGCCAGATCAATGCATCCGGGCAAAAGGTTTTTTGGGTTTTTTGGATGAACCAGAGCAGGAATACTACTTCAGTTTCGTTGGTTTTCGTGCCAGTCTTGAAAAATCCACTAAAGTTCGCCCGCCGGACTCATGTAGAATCATTGCTATTGGCTATCGGGATAGATTACAGAAGGAGCGTCTCACTCGGGCTTTTGCTGCCTTGTTTAGCGATGTGGGTATGATGGCA
>JAALKB010000050.1:0-21911 GCA_011088265.1 Gammaproteobacteria bacterium | reverse complement strand
AGAATAACGACTGGCAGAATAATGATCGAGCTCGGAAACCACAGTCCAGATGAATACCGACACTGAGTCTCCCTGTAAAGACAAACTTCCAGACGAATTCTCAGAAGAATTCTTAGGCGAATCCCCATGCGAACCTCTTGTATTGGGCGGGGTTGCCTCCTGGAAAGGGGCGGATTTAAAGAATAGCAATGAATGGACCCATCATTGGTCCGAAGAGATGTTGGCGGCACTGGATTCGGCATTATCAGTGGCGCAAGGTCACGGGCTTGTTTGGTATGAACTAAACCGGCGCAATTTCTGTTTGGCATCCATAGAAGATGAACTGAAGATCATTGCGGACCAGCTGGAGAATGGTCGGGGAATTATTAGACTGAGGGGGTTACCCATCGAGCTCTATAATAGGGACCAGTTGAAGATGATTTATTATGGGCTTGGGAATTGGATCGGAACTCCAGTTTTTCAAAATGCCAGAGGTGAGTTGCTCGGTGAGATCTGTGATGAAGGGCCAGATGTTGGGTTAAAAAGGGGGCAGTTAATCAGCGAAAACGGCGATTCATTTTATTCGGCCAGATCCAGGGCACAATCTACCCAACCACTCCGTTGGCATACGGATCGAACAGATGTTGTGGGTTTGTTGTGTTTGGGGCAGCCCGCTAGCGGTGGTGAAAGTCGACTGGTGAGTTCCGTTGCTGTGCAGGATGAAATGATTCGTCGTCACCCCGATCTGGCAGCGCTACTTTATGAGGAACTGGAACGCAGTCACCTTGGAGAAGAGCTCGGCGGTGAAAACCTGACTTATTCCATTCCTGTCTGGGGTGTGCAAAATGGCAAATTTGCCAGTCACTATTCACGAACCTATGTGGAAGCGGCGCAGCTCATCCCTGGAATCAAAAAGCTGTCGGAAAAAAAGTGGCAGGCTCTTGATATGCTTGCACAGATTAGTGACGAACTGTGCCTCGAGATGAGTTTAATTCCAGGTGATATTCAATTGATTAATAATCACATTATTTATCATTCCAGAAACAGCTTCCGTGATGATCCCACGTCAGATAAACGCCGTTTGCTATATCGGCTATGGTTGAGTATGCCCAATAGCCGGCAACTACCAAAGGGGTATGAAGTCTTATTTAGTAGCACTGAGGCTGGAGCCCTGCGAGGTGGAATCAGACAAGGGGATTGTCGTTGAGAAGGAAGATGAGTTCTGCAAATTTGGACTGAAGTGGAATTGATATTAACTTGAATATGAATGTGAATGGGATCTCCAATTATTTTCATCATCATTCTCATCAATCGAATCAGTATTTGAGATAAACTTCACGCTCAAATTTATCAACATTGAAGTGATCAATGAGCCAGAGCTTTTTTAGTGCCGATATCGGTGAAACGGATCCATTAATTGCCGATGCACTCGGGTGTGAGAAAAGAAGACAACAAGGTCAGATTGAGCTGATTGCCTCAGAGAATATCGTCAGCCGGGCGGTACTGGATGCATTGGGCCATGAAATTACCAATAAAACGTTGGAAGGGTATCCTGGCAATCGTTTCCATGGAGGGGCCGAATTTGTTGACATCATTGAGCAGGCCGCCATTGATCGCGCCAGGTCGGTATTTGAATGTGAATATGTCAATGTCCAGCCTCATTCCGGGACTCAAGCGAATCAGGCTGTATTTTTTAGTCTACTGCAACCCGGCGACCGGGTAATGAGTCTGGACCTGGCTGCCGGCGGCCATCTTAGCCACGGCGCACGTCCCAACTTGTCTGGTCGATGGTTCGATATCCAGCATTATGGGGTTGATCCTGTCAGTGGGTTAATCGATTATGATCGGATGGCAGACAAGGCCCGGGAATTCAAACCGAAGTTACTTATTGCTGGCGGTTCTGCTTATCCCAGGGAAATTGATTTTCATCGTATGCGGGAAGTAGCGGATAGTGTGGGTGCTTTATTTCTTGTCGACATGGCTCATTTTGCGGGCTTAGTTGCCGCAGGAGTCCATCCCTCTCCCATCGAACTGGCGGACATCGTAACCTGTACGACGACCAAAACCATGCGTGGTCCGAGAGGAGGATTGATTCTATCCCGGGATGATAGCTGGCGCAAAAAGCTGCAGTCGGCGATATTCCCGGGTGTACAAGGTAGTTTGCATACTCAAATTATTGCCGCGAAAGCGGTTTGTCTGGGGGAGGCGATGACCGAGGAGTTCAGGCAATATGGCGCCTAGGTCAAATCCAACGCAAACACCCTGGCCTACACTTTAATGACTAATGGAATTGATGTGATTAGCAGTGGAACCGATACCCATCTGGTGTTGTTGAATCTAAAAGAATTAGGGCTGACCGGACAACAGGCTAAGGACACTCTAGCTGAAATAAGCCTCACCTCAAACAAAAACCCCATTCCCTTCGACTCAGCCAAACCGTCCGAATGGGTGGGCCTGATTGGGGGTTGCGGCAGCAACTACCCGGGGACTCAACAATGCGGATATGGAATCATTGGGTTTCATGATCTCCGGCTGTTTACGGGATAAACAACAGTCGGGTGAAGTGAGATACCTCAATGAACTGCGGGCGAGTGTCGCTGACTTTTGTAAGCGCTATCCGATCTACTAACGTGTGATCTACTAAACTATATGGAGAAGTCGGTTATGTGAAATACTGGCTCCCACCATCTTATTCGATTCTTCTAATTTTGAGCTCCTCGGGATTTCCCTGCTGAACAAGGTAATGGGAGTGAAGGGAACTGTTCAGATACATTTCAAATACGCCTTAAATAAACCCCAAATACACTTCGACTTTAAAAGGAGAAAGTCCACACTGCGGTGTTCGATTAGCAGCTGAAAAGCTGCTTTGCCCCTCACATGCTTAAGGCAGATTAATCAGGTTGGTTCGACCTTATCGAATTTAAGGACAATCTCTCCTTTGGGTACCACTTAAAGTGGCCCGTTCTGCCTTGCAAAATAGTCGTTTAGAAACTCATCAAAATTCATGGTGTCGTTTCGCTCTATCTCAGCCTGCTGCTCGTGGGATAGCTGGGCCTGATGGCGAAATAGCTGAAGTTTGTCTTCGGTAGGAGAGCATTGTTTGAAATGTGCCCCATGTTCTTCTGCCATATTCATGGCGAAGCGAAAGAAGCTGATATCCTGAGATTCCATTTGGGCAATAATCCTGGCTGATGGGGTCAGTGAAGTGTCTTTAATCTTTTCCTTTTGCTGCTTTAATGACAAGGCATAGTCGTTCTTCCCGCTAGCGCTGTCCAAAAGTGCCGCAACCGGTTCCATGTGGTCGAGAATCTGATTGGCCACGGTTTTGAAGGGCTGTTCTGTGTTGTCAAGCTGCAAGGTAAGATCCGGATCCCGTCCGTTCATCACGACACGATTGCGATTTAACGCCGTAGTCCCCCATTCATTGTTGTCCAGTTGCTTACTATTATTTAGGAGGCAATAGAGCATGAGCGTATCAAAAAAGTGGATGCAGCTTTTATCGATCCCCGTAGGTTCAAAAGGGTTGAGGTCCAGGCTTCTTACCTCCACGTATTGCACACCTCGTTTGCTAAGTGCCTGAGATGGGCTTTCTCCTGATTGAGTCACCCGCTTTGGTCGAATAACCGAATAGAATTCATTTTCAATCTGTAGGATATTCGCATTCAATTGTTGGTATTTTCCTCCCACATTGGTTCCAAATTTCGCGTATTCCGGATGAGGGGTTTGAATAGCCTGATGTAGGGATTTTGAAAAGTCCTGTACGCCGTGGTAGCAAATGTTAATACTCGATTGGGCGTTGTTACTGTACCCGAGGTCGCTCAGACGGAGCGAGGTGGCATTGGGTGCGTAGAAACTATGTTGGTCGAAGTCGCTCAGCATGTGTTCCCGGCCTCCGAGAAAGGACTTACACACCGCAGGTGATGCACCAAATAGATAACAGCCAAGCCAGGATAACCGATGAAAGTTTCGAATTAATCCAAAATAGGCATCTGATTGTAGATCCTGCCGCTCGGTGTCTGAATCTGTATCAAAATAGTCATTCCAAAAAGCATCCGGTAGGGAAAAATTGAAATGGATACCCGCAATGCTTTGCATTAATCTTCCATAACGATGTCCTAGCCCTCGCCGGTAAGCTTCCTTCATTTTGGCAACGTTCGAGCTTCCGAATCTGGCAATGGGGATTTTTTGCTCGCCTTCAACAATGCAAGGCATGCTATTTACCCAGAGTTTTTCATTGCCAAGATGCCGATAGGTATAGTGATGAATATCGTAGAGTTCGGACAATAACGCATCCGAGTCGCTGTGGACACCGGTTACAAATTCCAGCAGTGCCTCAGAATAGTCTGTGGTGATGGTAGGGTGGGTGAGTGCAGAGCCGAGCTTTGAAGGATGCGGCGTCTGTGCCAAAAGACCATCAGTATCGACCCTGAGGCTTTCTTTTTCCAACCCCCGTTGCAGCTGGCCAAGGTGATGCTCCAGATTGCGTGAGGCAAGGTCATTAACTTGCTTTTCGATGTTTTTTAGCACAGTGAAAACTCTGTTTTAGCGATACGGTAGAGTGCGTCCTGAACCAAAGAAAATCAAGAAAAAAATGCATCGGAATCAAGCAATTTTTAACCACCAACAGCCTTGTTGATATGCATACCTATTGAAGATCCCTATTGGAAGTCGATGTAAGCGGTATGGTGTTAAGGTTAGTCGGGAGAGATGAGCAAGTAGTTACTAATGCCGCTGCTTTTTATGTAGTTTAAAATCGAATTGGTTCCATCGCCCAGGGACCCTGATTCCCGTAACACGGGCTGTACAAATATTCTTTGATCGGGAAAGGTTTTGTCGTAAGGATCATCATCTCCCAAATGAAAATCATCAGCGTTTCGCATGCCATCGATTTCACAACCACTTTCCGGTTCGCATGCTGTGATCTTAATGTTGGGAAAAACTCCTCGAATAGCTGTGCCGATTCCCTGAAGCAATCCTCCTGTCCCTACAGCACATAATATTTGCTCTGGTTGGATGTCTCTAGTGGCAAGCTGATCCATAATTTCAAAAGCATAATCCCGATAAGATAGAATTACGGATGCCCGGTCATATTGATTCAGGTGCCAGATACCCTGTTTCTCTCGGGAATGAAGCATTTCGTTCAATAACACTGGGAAAGGCTTTGTTTTGTCATGCACCACCAATCTGGCGCCATAGTGTTTAATCCTCTGATACTTAGGGGTGTCACCTTCGTAAACGTGAATATCAACCTTCAGCCCTAATTGGCTCCCTGCATAAGCTAATGCAACTCCGGTAGAGCCCGCACTCGCCTCCAAAAGAGTGGTTTCTTTTCCAATGGCGCCAGCGAGAATACCCTGTCGAATTTTTTCATACACCAATCGATATTTCACCGAACCAGTAATTTATTCTCCTTTCTTTTTTGATATGGCCATTATTGACAGAAGCCATCAGCGGTGTTTGCGTTGGACGCGGTAGCTCCCTGCGACCCAGCCTGGCTGAAAACCGATAACCTGCGTCCATCACCTTACAGCCTATTTGCAAATTTGATGTGTCCACCTGCATCACACGAGGTACGAATACAACTTTATCTTCTCTTCCTGCCACCAAATTAATTAGTGCAGACACCGCCATCACTGCCGCTTGATCGACTCCCACTGCATCAAGGGGTATGGTTCGTTTTCCTTCAGCCGCTGACGTATAAACCGATTGAGGCGCTTCATCAGGAAAATAGGGAATCAAATGTTCCATAAAATTCCGACCTAATTGCTCCCTGGACAAATATGGGTGGTAGCCGAAAAAAGACTCGAAACTTATACCATCGGCTGCAAAGACAAATAGCGCTGCACCATATTGTTTTAATTAGTCTTCATCATGGTAATAGATACTATTAATAGAGGTTACAGATAATAGAGACTACAGAGAATTCAGTTTAGAACCGCAAAGCGATGAGAAAGCAGCGTAAGAAGGGCTCTGGATACGTTGCTAAACAGGATCCTGGTTTGGTATGGACTTCCCAGGGATTTCGACAATATTCAGACGTTCAGCAAATAAAACTCAGGGTTTGCCTGGGAGTAATGATAAAATCTGTAACCGGTTTAACCTGAATTTCGCTGAGTTTGAAAAAAGAGATTTCCATAGCCCCAATGATGGATCTGACAGATCGGCACTGTCGGGCTTTTCTTCGCCTTTTCTCCAGACATATCCGCCTGTATACCGAGATGCGTGTGACGGGATCTATTCTGTTTGGTGACCGGGAAGGATTCCTGAAATACGATGAAATAGAGCATCCCGTAATCCTCCAACTTGGCGGCAGTGATCCCGAGCAGCTAGGGAAGTGCGCCCAATTCGCTGAACAGTGGGGCTACGATGAAGTCAATATGAATGTCGGATGCCCCAGTGACCGAGTGAAAAACGCGTCCTTCGGTGCCTGTTTGATGGCTAATCCAACCCTGGTGGCGGATTGTGTGGCATCGATGGTGGATGCCGTAAATATATCGGTTACGGTTAAAACCAGAATTGGTATTGATGATATGGATAGCTATGAGGAATTGGTGGCATTTGTCGATCTGGTTTCAAAAGCAGGCTGCCAGCATTTTATTGTTCATGCAAGAAAAGCATGGCTCCAGGGCTTAAGCCCAAAAGAAAACCGAACGATTCCTCCCTTGCATTATGACCGTGTTTATAAACTTAAGCAGGATTTTCCGCATTTAATGTTCACCATTAACGGTGGTATCACCGATCTGGATCAGGCCCAAACCCATCTTGAGCTTCTTGAGGGAGTGATGATTGGAAGAGAGGCCTATTTTAATCCATGGGTGCTCCATGACATAGATTCACGAGTATTTGGTGAGCCTGTTGATGGACTGGATTCATCGCCGATTCAGACTCGCTTTGATATTGTGGAGGCTTTTCTACCCTATGTTGAATCCCAGTTGTCTCAGGATATCTATTTGCGACACATGACTCGTCACATTCTTGGATTATTTCACGGACAACCAGGGGCCAAGCGGTGGCGAAGGTATCTTTCTGAACACGGGCCAAAGCATGGAGCAGGACTGGAGGTAATAGAGAAGGCATTGTCTTTCGTTTCGCAAGAGGCTGAGAAAGAGGGCGGCGATGCTGGAAATAGTGATACCTCTCAAGATCCTTCTTCTCAGGGTTGCTCGTCTCATCGAGATTCATCCAGGCATGTTTTTTTGGAGAAAGAGGATGTTGGGTTGGCGGCAGCCGGATGAGGCTGACAGAAGGAACAACAGGAGACGGGGCTGGCGGTGGTCTGGTTAGGGGCGATTGATGGGCAGGGCTAATGGGCAGGGCTAATGAAACCTGCCACCAGAAACGGGCACTTCAATTGTGGAGTTTATGTTTCTTTGAGAATGTATATTGCTGATCAATTATAGGAAAGTTATGTGGAGTTTGAGAGTTAAACAATCATGATGAAAGTGATTAACATTTTTTTGTGGGTTTTTGGTATTTCAGTGGTGACCCTGATTGGGGCGGGAGTGGTCGTGACAAATTTGATCGATCCCAATGAATATAAGTCCAATATTGAGAAGGTGGTCGAAGATAGAATCGGTCGAAAGTTGACGATTAATGGAGATCTTTCTATCTCATTCTTTCCATGGCTAGGCGTGGATATTAATGATGCAACATTGGCCCAACGAGATGGATTTGGAAATGATGCCATGGTGTCTTTTAATGCGGCCCATATTCGACTGAAGTTGCTCCCTGTATTAAAAAAACAATTTGAAATAGACACCATTTTACTAAAGGAGCCCAACATTAATATGGTGGTGTTGGCTGATGGCGCGACGAATTGGGGAGACATCGTTGAGCGGCTTTCCAGCACGAATTCTGATATAAATCATTCAAGCCCCGAGTCTTCCGGCGCATTGGGTTTAGCGGGACTTGTGATCGAAGGCATTTCCATTGAAGGTGGAAAATTAGTTTTTGATGATCAAAGTGTGTCACGAAAAATTGTTCTCTCTGATGTTGATTTGACAACAGATCGATTGGTTCCAGGTGAACCATTGGATGTTCAGTTATCTTTGAATCTGGAAGACAACGATTTGCCTATACCAATGTCTCTAGGATTTGTGACCACAGTGGAGTTCAGTTTGGACCTTTCCCAAGCTACTTTGAATCAGGCGCGTATTGATCTCGTTGGATCAGGTTTGGGATATACGGTTTTGGTGCCAGAAGCTTCCATAGACCGCAACCAGCAAATCATCGCAGCAAAAGAGATTTCGATCTCCAACGGCGAATCGAAATTATTGTTTCGTGATCTTCAGGTCGCCAATTTTTTGTCAAATCGGGACATTTCGGTTCAGGGAGGGTTAACGATATCTGCCAAAGATCCACTGGAGTTACTCCCTCAGTGGGGATTGAATGTTGATACGGGGGACTATGATATTGGTAAAACCACACTGGACGCAGGATTTAGCTATGTCAGCGATAAACTTGTTATAAATAGTCTGGAATCTGCTGCGAAAATCGATACCCATCAGGTTGATTTGCTCATACCTTATCTTCACTACGATATGGCCGACCAGTCGTTGGAAGCTCCCTCAGTAACTCTGGCGCAAAATGATTCAAAAATAGCTATCACCAAAGCAAAGATCGAAGGATTGGATGGGGGGCTACCGGGGATGTCTGCTTCTGCCAGATTGGCCCTATCTGGCAAGAAAATTCCAGCGCTGCTTAGGCAACACCATATCGATGTATTGCCAGACGGTATTGGACAGGTAGTGGAATTTAATGCGCAATTTTTACTCAACGAAAACCAATTACAGGTTTCGGAGCTTGACGCTCAAATAGATGATGTTCGTTTATCAGCAGATGTTGGTGTTCAGTCATTATCCAGCCCGCCGTATGAATATAGATTTGCGGTGAAAACCACCGCATTGAATATTGATCAATTTCTCGGATTGTTTGATGAAGGTAGCGATGTAGCTTCCGCTGAGCCGGCAGAGGTAGCATTGTTACCTATTGCTGCTTTACAGGGGTTGAATGCCAAAGGTACTTTTTCCATTGCGAGTATCATTGCTTCTGGACTGAAGCTGGATCAATTGGATATGGAAGTGTTCTCGGAGGACGATGTGCTCACGCTACCTAATGTCAGCGCTGAGCTTTACGGCGGAAGGTTGAGGGGAAATTTCCGATATGATGTATCGGGTGGAATACCCGATGTTGGTCTGGTGCTAGACGCTGCTAATGTGGATGTCGGTGCTTTGCTAATCGCTACTAATCTCAATCAGCGATTAAGTGGTAACGCACATTTAAAGTCCGCGTTGAGAGGGAGAGGCAGAAACGTCGATGAACTGATAGCTTCTCTTGGCGGGGAACTAAATACCCAACTCCTTAATGGTGCGGTTAGGGGTATCGATATTCAGGCGTCCTTGCTGAAAGCCAAAAAGGCACTTGGTATTGCCAACGTCGGAAGCACAAACCAGAATCTACCTCAGTCTGAAACCCGATTTGCTGAATTATCTGGGAGTTTCCAGGTGGATGGTGGCGTGTTTAGGACAAATGATCTGTCCATGAAGGCACCGGCCTTCCGTATTCAGGGCGGTGGAGATATTTCGTTACCTACCGAGCAGATTGATCTGTCCCTGGATGTAGTAGTGGTTGATTCATTGGAGGGGCAGGGCGGGGAAGAATTGTCACAGCTAAAAGGCATTACCATTCCTCTGCTCGTTGACGGACCCATAGTGGATCCAGGCTATCGGTTGGATATGGTGACGCTAGCCCGCCGGGAAATGAAAAAAGAGCTTGAGAAAGTACTAAAAGGGGAAAAGAACAGTGAGTCAAACTATGATGGAGCTTCCAGTAATGCGGAGCAAGTACTTGATCAGCTATCAGAAGATCCTGCCGGGAAAGTGGAAGATATTCTAAAGCAGGAACTGAAAGACAAATTAAAAAATAAACTGTTACAAAGTCTAGGTGGATAATGTATGAGGTTCAAACATGGTTAAGGCAGTAGGGTATATTGACGGTGAGATTGATGTTCTTGAAAACATAAAGGTTCCGGTTCTGGACAGAGGGTTTCTTTATGGCGACTCAATCTATGAAGTGTTTCGTACCTATGAAGGTATCCCTTTTATGTATGATGAGCATTATGAACGATTGCTAAATTCTGCTTCTCTCATTGGTATGACAGTCACTCACACTGCGGCGCAAATTCGGGATGCCGTGATGGCTACTCTGGCGAAAAGTGATGTTAACGCTGGTGAAGATATTTATGTTCGATATCAAATTACTCGGGGCTCCGGTCCTATTGATCTAAATCCTGATTTATCCGAAGGAAATCGGCTGATTATCATTGTTAAAGGGGTGCCAAAATGGAACCAGAGCTACTACACCAACGGTGTGCGCCTTGCGGTGCCTGTGCTAAGACGAAACTCAGTAACCAGTCTTGATCCGAATATTAAGGGAGGCAACTATCTGAATAACATCCTGGCATTAGCACAGGCAAGAGAGTCTGGTGCAGATGACTGTGTAATGCTGGATGCCAATCGCAAAGTGACAGAGTGCTCAAACAGCAATGTCTGGTTTGTGATTGGCGATCAGATCGTCACGCCTCTGCGCGGGAACCTAATAGGACTGACACGAAAGACGCTAGTGAATCTCCTGGAAGCGGATGGAGTGGATGTGTTGGAACGTGAGATCGACTGTGAAGAACTAAAAAATGCAACGGAGTGTTTTGTTACCAGTGCAACCCGTGAGGTCATGCCCGTGATTTCCCTGGCGCTGGAAGACCGAACACAGGTAGATTTTGCTCCGGGGGGCGGACCGGAAACTCGCCGCGCCATGGAACTTTATCAGCAAATGCTCGTCAACTTTAAGCGTGACAATGCTGCTCTGGCCCTATTCTGAAAAAAGACCGCTTGGGGGGTAGCATATAAAAACCGGAACGATTATTTTGATTCGAAGTATCCGGTCTTCGTTTAATTTTCTGGTGTGATAATGGATTTTCTTAATTCCGAAACCGCAGTTAGGTTATTCTTTTTTCTGAGCATTCTTGGGGCGATGTTTCTTTGGGAATTTATATGGCCACGACGAAAGGTCATGCTTAGAAAGCTTCGCTGGCCTGCTAATTTCGGTATCATCGTATTGAATTCCCTAATGCTGGTAGTGGTGCCAGTAACTGCTGTTCAGGTTTCCTTATTTTCAGTTTTTAATCAGTTCGGTTTGTTGATTTGGTTGGAAATACCACTTTGGCCCTCAATCATTATTTCGTTGTTGGTCCTGGATCTGGCGATTTACTGGCAACATCGAATATTTCATAATCTGCCTCACTTCTGGCTAGTTCACCGGATGCACCACACGGATACCGTTATCGATGTTAGTACCGGACTACGTTTTCATCCTATTGAAATACTGATTTCCATTCTGATCAAGGCGATGGTGATTATCCTGCTTGGGGCACCTATTCTGGGAGTAATTGCGTTTGAGATTATCCTGAATGGATGTTCAATATTTAATCACAGCAATATTCGTCTATCGTCTTCAGTGGATAAGATCCTACGTCTCTTTATCGTGACTCCGGACATGCATCGGGTACATCATTCCATTCATACCAATGAACATCATCGTAATTTCGGGTTCTGTCTATCAATATGGGATAGACTGTTCTCAAGCTATTGTGATCAACCGAGGGACGGCCATTTGGACATGAAGATTGGGCTTGATAAATTCAGGAGTGAAAAAGAAGCGAGACTCGACCGTCTTCTAACCCAACCCTTTCGTTAGCCGGACCATTTCTAATGAGACCGAGACTGTTAATAGAACCAGACTGAAGGAGCCGGAAATCAGAGATATATCTGACCCAGGATAGTGTCTGAAAAGCGGTGGGTTAATTTTGACTGTTTTAATTGGGAGTTTGCCAAGAATTTTGAATTGGTATTCTGCCCAGCGTTTTTTCAGGGACGCTGTTAAACTCTCACACTAATAAACTCTAACACTAAGCCAACTAGATTTTGGCCAATTACATTTTGCTGTTTTTTCTAAGCTGCTTCGCAGGAGGAAAACGGTTTTCAATTATTTTACTTTGAATCTGTTCGATTGATCATGACCATTGACCGAAAGTTGTTGGAAATTCTGGTTTGCCCTATAACAAAACTCTCTGTTTCGTTACTGAATGAGGATCGTTTAACGAAACTTAACCGGATGATAGAATCGGGAGAGGTTCATTCGATTGATGGAACGGTGTTATCGGATCCTCTCGATCAAGCATTGATTACACAAAACGGTTCGATTGTTTATCCCGTAGAAGACAATATCCCAGTGATGTTGGAGAATCAAAGTATATCCACGCATCATCTGGGTCTATGGTGAGATAAGGCGAGGCAAGATGGGGAAGAAAAAGGCCGGGACGCCTGTGGTAGGGGTGGAAAAATTGGTTCTAAAGTTCTACACCTGAAGTTCAGGTTGTTTCGATTCGGTTAGGATTTTCTGTTTAGTGATGTTACCGTATCGGACTGGTTTCTTCTTCTTTGGGTTGCTGTTTTTAGCAGTCTCTTGTGGCGCTTGGTTTTCAGCCTCGCTTTGGCAAACTCGATTTGTTTGATTTGACTGCCCACCGCACCCTCCTGTTTTACCGTCCTTCTTTCATAAGAACCATCGGACCGCATTTCCCAGGCATCATTTTCATCGTCTAATATACTGTTGAGGAGTATCCTGAGCTCATCTTTTAGTGACTGATTGGTGATAGGGACAACTACTTCAACCCGGCTCTCAAGATTGCGTTTCATGAGGTCTGCCGAACCGATTAGATATTCATCGTCTCCTCCGTTTTGAAAATAGAAAAGGCGACTGTGTTCAAGAAATCGACCAACAATGCTGATAACAGTGATATTGTCTGATAATCCAACGACCCCAGGTTTCAATCGGCAAGTATCTCTCACCACCAATTCAATTTTCACGCCAGCCATTGATGCCAGATAAAGCGCTTTTACGATGTCTTTATCTTCTAATGCATTGGTTTTAATCTGAATTAAGCCTCCCCGACCTGAACCATGGTGCTCTATTTCCCTCTCAATGCGAGATAGTAGCTGCTTTTTCAGGATTTTAGGAGCCGGCAGGATGCTTCGATAACTTCTTTTGGGAGCGTATCCGGTTGTCAGAAAATTGAACAATTCAGTCACGTCATGTCCGATATCTGGCTCACAAGTAAGCAAACCCAGGTCAGTATAGAGTTTAGCCGTACCGCCGTGATAGTTGCCAGTGCCGATATGAACGTATCTCTGTAGACCATTGTAATCCTGTCTAACTACCATGATTACCTTACAGTGTGTCTTAAGGCCCATTACACCGTAAGTCACGTGGACCCCAGCTTCTTCCATGCGCTCTGCCCATTTGATATTAGCCGCTTCGTCAAACTTGGCTTTTATTTCGACCACAACAGCTACCTGTTTTCCATTTCTTGCTGCGCTGATTAATAGATCTACGACTCTGGTGTCTTTATCCGTGCGATACAGTGTCATCTTGATTGCACGGGCCTTCGGGTCATAGGCTGCTTCGTCAAGAAATCGAACCACTGAGGTGGCGAATGACTCATAGGGATGCTGGAGCAGGATTGCGCCTGACTCCCTAATAGTGTGAAAGATACTTCGTTGGGAATCCTGTAATCGATGATGATTTACCGGTACATGGGAGGGGTAACGCAATTCCAACACCGGTAGGAAGCATAGTTGAAGCAGGTCCTTTTGGGCCATCATGGTTTCCGTTTCGAAAACATCCTGTGCGCTATTCAATCCTAGTTGATCCGCTAGCATCGTCTTCCTGTCCTGGTTCATTCCCTTGTTTACCACCATACGCACTATGGGGGCGATCCGGCGATCCCTTAATTCCAATTCAATCATGGAAAGTAAGTCATTAGCCCCGGATTCTTCTCTTTCCGCACTGGCGTTTCTGGCAACGAAGAAAAAGTCATAATCGATATCATCGGCGCCAGGAAATAGTAAATCCAGGTTGTTGGCAATAATTTGTTCCAATGGGACGTAGTGGTGACTTTCACCGATCTGAATAAATCGAGGTACGCCAACACCGACGGGTACTTTTATTCTGGCGAGAGAGACGTCATTTCCGTTCTTGTGCCCAATCGTGACCAGAATGTTTAAAGAGAGGTTTGAAATAAATGGAAACGGATGGGCAGGATCAAAAATTTGAGGAGTAATTAATGGAAATATATTTCTGAAGTAGTGCTCTCTAAGGTAGACGGTTTGAGTTTTACTTAGATGATCATAGTCCAGTATACGGATGTCATGGGCGATGAGTTCTTCAAGCAGGAGAGGAAGCTGTTCATCGCGGATGGATTCAATCTCTTCCGTCTGAATTCGACATGCGTCAATTTGTTGCTGAGGGGTTTGACCATCGACACTGAGGTTAGAGACGTGGGTGGCGACCTGCAATTTGAGCCCACCAATTCGCTTCATGAAAAACTCATCCAGATTCGAAGAGAAAATGGAAAAAAACCGAAGTCGCTCCAATAACGGGTTTTCCGGGAAAAAGCCTCGTTGAGGACCCTACGGTTAAACTCCAACCAGGTAATTTCCCGATTAAGATAGTACTCGGCTTTCTCCAGTTCGAGATCAGGAACCAGCGGTTCAGCGTCTCCAGGTACGGAAAAGTCAGGCTCGGATCCTGCCTTGGCTAGTGTTGGTTTATTCATGCCTTGATTAGAGTTGTTTTATTCATGATTGTCTGGTCATTTCGGCAACATGGTCGTATTCAATTGCTTCTCTTCTTATACTCCCGCTTTTATCGGCCTTATTGGTCTTATCGGCATTTCTCTCGATCGTTCAGGTTTACGAGTGATTGAGAAGTTCTCGTTATATCCTACGTAGGACAGCTTATTTAGCCAAATTTCAAGACCAGGTTCCCAGCAACGCTGGTTAGGAAAATGGACTCAGGCTGGATTGACCAGCTTGAAATAAAAGTGGACTCAAGGAATTTTAATAAACCGTTATTGATTATACATTTTTTATTGTAATCAAATGCATATTGAGCGATATTAACGCTAATTCAATCTTATGGAGAACGCTTGTTTTATGAGCGATCACCCCCGTCGAGTCATTTTCAAATAATCAATGGACCAGTTTCTGCACAATCTAAGTCTGTATCTACAGCCTGTGATCGAAGTGTTCGTTTTCGATACGGAGTTGCTAAATCAGCCAGATATGGTGATTCGTATCACCATACAGTTTGTTCTGCTCGTCTGCTCGGCTTTCTTTTCCAGTTCTGAAACTGCGTTATTTTCTCTTTCCAGACTCGACCTGCAACAGCTTCGTCGAGAAAACAATCCTCACTCCGAAACCATTCATGAGCTGCTCGATCAACCCAGGCGGTTGATTATCTCTATTCTCAGCGGCAATGAACTCGTTAATATCGCTGCCGCGGCTAATATGACTTCTATTTTGGTCACCCTTTATGGTGCAGAACAGGGTGGTTGGATTAATCTGCTAATTATGGTTCCCATCATGCTGTTATTTGGCGAGGTGACACCCAAGACCATCGCGGTGTCGAATCCAGTGAGATATAGCACCGGTATTGTGGCAAAACCGATGTGGATGTGGGTCAAATTGATTTCCCCCTTAAGATGGGCCATCCGGGGAATTGCTGATCGGATTACGACCTGGTTTGTGGGGGAAGTAAAAACTGCAGACAACATTCTACAGGTCGATGAGTTTTTAACTTTGGTTGAGCAGGTTTCTGAGGAAGGAGTGCTTGATGCGACGGAAAGAGCGTTGATTTATAACCTACTTGAGGCTCGAGATACAGAAATCGTTGAAGTGATGACACCGAGAACCCAGATGGCATTTCTGAATGTGGAAATGTCTGTGCCGGAAATGGTTGAGAAGTTTATTGCCTATCGCCATCCCAGAGTTCCTGTTTTCAAGACCCATCGGGACAACCTGGTTGGATTTATCCATGCTGAGGATGTGTTGCGGTTGGTGTTGGATGAGGTTGACCTTGAGAAAATGACACCCGAGCAAATTATGCATCCTCCGGTGGTTGTGCCGCTTACAAAAAAGGTCGACGAAATGTTTGACTTTTTTCAGTTGCATCGCGCCCGGGCAGCGGCATGCTTAAATGAGTTTGGCGGTGTGGAAGGGTTTATTACCATGCGTGGAGTGCTTAATTTCATTTTCGGGGATATCAGTGGAGGGTCTAAAGAAACCGCAGATTTCTATGAAGAAAAAGACAATAATATTTATGAAGTGCCCGGGGATATGAAGCTAACAGATTTTAATAATCTTACTAACTTTGGTATTGAGGACCCCCGGATGACCACCATTGGGGGAGTTGCCTTCCGCTTGCTTGATCGATTGCCGAAAGAAGGTGATCGCGTAGAATATGAAGATATGTTTATTCAGGTAGAGGAAATGGATGATCATCGTATCGCAAGGGTTCGTGTCGCCAAAGGGGTGGATGAGGAAGATTTCCTCCATTCCGAAGACGTCATTCAGGCCGAGGATGAGCAGGTAAAAGACCCTCGTTCGGAAGACAGGGAAGAGATTGAAGATATTCCAGATGCTATCGATGATACGGTGGAAATTGAACCTGAAGAAGATTATCAAAAAGCCGAGGGGTCATCATGAGCATTGTTGGACTGATATTACTGATCATTATTCTGATATTGTTGAAAGGTTTTTTTTCTGGTTCAGAGATTGCATTGGTGAACTCCGACAAGGTGAAATTGGCGGCCAGAGCAAATCAGGGTAGTAGAGGGGCGAAAGAAGTGCTGGAGTTGTATAAGTCACCGGATGTGATGTTAGGGACCACGCTGGTGGGCACTAATATAGCAACCGTAGCGATTACTACACTGGCGACTATTTTGTTTATTCAATGGTTTGGTGATCGTGGTGACCTCTATGCACTGCTTGCTTTCACTCCAGTGTTGTTGATACTTGGAGAGATTGTGCCAAAGAGTATTTATCAACAAAAGTCTGATGAGCTCGCTCCCATCGCGATTTTTCCTTTGAGGTTCTTCTCGCTAGTTTTTTATCCCATCGTTTTCATTTTTTCGAGAATTGCACGACTGGTAGCGAGGATGCTTGGCGGTGGAAAAGCGGAGCAGAATGTGTTTATGACCAGGGAACAGGTGAGGTCAGTGGTTGAAATGACGGAGAGAACCTCTTCTGTTGATGCCTTTGATAGGGGGCGTATTCGTCGGGTAATTCGATTTGGCGATACCACAGTTGGTGAGGCAATGATTCCTATTGCGGAAGTGACGGCGATTAGCAGCAGCCGGGGTATCCTAAGGGCGGTTGCCATGGTCCGTGGAAAGGGATACAACCGACTGCCGGTTTACAAAGGCAATACCAGCAACATCATTGGTACCGCAATGTTAACCACCTGGGACATGATGGACAAAAAAACTCTGGAAAAGGATTTGAAGGACTTTACGAGGTCGGCCCATTATGTGTTGCAATTTCAGACCATTGATCAGCTGCTGCCTATTCTGCGCCAGAGGGAAGACCATATGGCCATCGTGGTAGATGAGTTTGGATCCGCTATCGGCATCATTACCATGGAAGATATTGTTGAAGAGGTTGTGGGTGATATTGATGTGGGATATGACTTTGAAGAATATCTACCGAGGCGGAAGAGGGTTTTTGAAAAGCTCGGGAATGATGTTTATCTTGTGGATTCACGATTTTCTGTGTCTGAAGTGAATGAGATGCTTGAATCCAACCTGAATACGAAAGCAGCGCATACCATTGGCGGGCTTGTTATGGCTCAACTTGGTTATATTCCGTCTAAGGGTGACTCTATTGTCGAGAAAGGATATCGTTTTACCGTGGAAGAAAATACTGATCGGGCGATTGTTAAGTTACGAGTAGAGGTGGTTTAGAGTCGACGCCATTTCGAGTTGACCCGTACGGGAAAAATGCGGGGTTCGTTCATCCCTTTAAAGTATCAGATATGTTGGAACAGGAAATAAAACTCACTGCTAGCAGTGCTAATACGCTGCAACAGATTCTTCATTCTTCACTGATTCAAGGATATACCCCATCCCATGAAGATGGGGCTATTAAGAGAACTCACCATCACCAACCGGTAAGATTTTTAGCAACCTACTATGACACTGAAGATGGGGAAATGAATCGTTTACAGTGTTCCCTACGCGCGGGGATGGAGGGGGGGGGAAATGGAAAGCTGCTTTTAAATTAAAAGGAGAGATTGTGGATGGGCTTTCTATCAGAGAAGAGTTTGAATGTGATATCGGGGGCTTGTTGGCGTCTGTTAATGACTTGCCATTCGGACCGTTGAGAGAAAAAGTACTGGAATTTGTGAATGAGGATGCGGTTCTTTTTCTGCAGATCACCGTGGATATGCAAAGAACCATCCTTGGATTGAAAATGTCTGAATGCATGGTTGAAATGGTGCTCGATACCGGCTCAATCAGGGGCCACAATGGCGAGGTATCGTTGCATGAAGTCGAACTAGAGCTGAAACATGGCGAAATCAATGAAATGATTGAACTCGGTCGCCAATTGCAGTCGCAATATGATCTGAAACCTTCCACACTAACTAAACATCAAATTGGGCTGTCACTGTGAACGAGGTTGAGGAGTCTCTTGATATCGATTGTCGTACGGGAATTGTAAAACCTCTTAAGCAAGTACTATCTCCAAATTTCGACGAGCGGCCGCAGGGAACGGAGGTCGATGTGTTAGTTATCCACGCTATTAGCCTGCCGCCTCAGTGCTATGGAGGTTACTACGTTGAGAAGTTGTTTACTAACTGCCTCGACCCCAGAGACCACCCATACTTTGAAGATATTCATACGTTAAAGGTTTCCTCGCACTTCTTTATCGATAGAGTGGGGTTTATTATTCAATTTGTACCCACCACCCATCGGGCATGGCATGCTGGAGTTTCAAGAATAGGAAACCGGAAAGGGGTGAATGATTTTTCCATTGGCATCGAATTGGAAGGTTGTGATGATGATGGATTTGAGGATTTGCAATATGTTTCTCTTTCTCAATTGACCCGGTGTTTAAGGGCAGCATATCCTTCCATTATTCCCTCTCACATTGTGGGCCATAGCGATATCGCGCCTGGTCGCAAGACGGATCCGGGTCCTGGATTCGATTGGCAGCGATATCGACAGGAGTTTATGTGTCTTGATCAGTAATTTCGTTGCTCCTGGGTGAGTTCCTTTTTTTAAGCATATCCTGGATGATGGGACCAACAATGACTTCCATTGCCATGCCCATTTTCCCACCTGGAACCACTAAGGTATTTCTGCGAGACATGAAAGAACCGCGAATAGTCGATTGCAGATAGGAAAAATCAGGTTTGAATTTGTTCACATCACGAAAGCGAATCACGACGAAGCTTTCGTCCAATGTAGGAATATCTCTGTCGATAAATGGGTTTGAGGTGTCTACTGTGGCAACGCGCTGAAAATTAATATCAGTTCTGGAAAACTGTGGTGTGATGTGATGAACATAATCTGGCATACGACGAAGAATTGTATCGATCACTTCAGTTTTTGAATAACCGCGTTCTGATCGGTCACGGTGTATTTTCTGAATCCACTCAAGATTGACAACCGGAACCACGCCAATGGCGAGATCAACATGCTTGGGGGTATCATAGCCCTTCCCCCGGACCATCCCATGGAGTCCTTCATAGAAGAGAATATCAGTGTCGGCTGGCAAGGGTTCGTAGGGGGTAAATTCACCCACCTTCATTTTGAAGTCGAATCGTTTACCGTGTTCCCTGGCTTCCAGATTGTTATGTAGATAATGACGATACCTGCCTGTTCCATCCTTCCCGTATTGTCTAAAAAGATTCTCAAGCTCACCAAAGTTATTCGACTCAGGCCCAAAGTGGCTATAGTGGGAATTGCGTTGTTCTTCGACCTCTTTTGCGGCCTTTTCAAACTCCTTTCGAGTATGTCGATGAAAGCTATCTCCACTGACGTAGGCGGCGGAAATCTTATCCCGTATAAAAATATGCTCGAAAGCACTTTTTACAGTAGTCGTGCCAGCGCCAGAAGATCCTGTTACCACGACAATGGGATGATTAACGGACATGTATGAAATCGCTCAAATAAAGGAGTATATGAAAATCTATCTAATAAAACTATCGCAGAAGGATAAATGATTCCATGGAATATTGCTGAAATGGAGATTTCGTTATGCGAAAAAAAACTTTCATCAGGATTGATGCGGATAAATTCGCTATAAGGTAAACTAGATTTATACCCCATTCAGCATAATGAATTATTTATGAAAATATGGGCAAAGTGAAATTTTTCTGGAAGAATTCCCAATGGCACTTCATATTACGATGAGACAGCTACAGGTGTTTGAGTCTGTCGCCAGACACCTGAGTTTTACCAGGGCAGCGGAAGAGTTGCATCTAACTCAACCAGCCGTGTCCATGCAGGTCAAGCAACTGGAGTCCATGGTTGATATCGCCCTTTTTGAACAATTGGGGAAAAAGGTTCATCTTACTGAAGCCGGTCGAACCATGGTGAAACATAGCCGTAAGATGATGGCTCAGCTCAACGAAATCGAAAAAGACATTAACGGTCTTAGAGGCGTTGATGGCGGCCAACTCAAGATCTGCATTGCATCAACTGTTAACTATTTTGCGACCCGGCTTCTCTCCAGATTTTGTGACGTTTACAAATCCGTTGGAATTAGTCTGGACGTTATCAATCGTGAAGAGTTGATTAAACGACTTGAGGCCAATCAACCAGACCTGGTTCTGATGGGTCAACCACCAGAAGAACTGGATGTGGTAGCCAAGGCGTTCATGGAAAATCCCTTAATCATTATTGCCAACCCCCAACACAAACTGTGTGGCAAAAAGAATATTCCGTTAAGCGCAATGGCGAATGAAGTCTTTGTGATGCGAGAGCCTGGTTCGGGGACCAGGACTGCGATGAAACGAGTGTTCAGGCAATACGAAGTCGAACCCAAATTCGGTGTGCAACTATCGAGTAATGAAACGGTAAAACAAAGTGTGGAAGCAGGTCTGGGACTAGCAGTAGTATCTGCCCATACAGTTGACCTGGAACTCAATGCCGGGCGCCTGGTTTCACTGGAGGTTGAGCATTTTCCAATTATGAGAAAATGGTTCGTTGCCTACCGGCGTGGTAAGAAACTTTCAGCCACCGCGCAGATTTTTCTTGACTTCGTTTTGTCCGAAGGAGGCATACAGCAGGAGTCTCATAACCGGTCAAAAGCAACCAAATAATTATCTGGAAAAAGAGGGAAATACTTGACTAATTCCCCCCTGTGTTTTCTAATGCGCACCCTCAGCGCAAAGATATGGCCAGGTAGCTCAGTCGGTAGAGCAGGGGACTGAAAATCCCCGTGTCGGCAGTTCGATTCTGTCCCTGGCCACCATTTAAGTTGTTGTTTCTCCTCAGCTTTATCTTTTTATCTTCCCAAAAAGTTGAGTATTTAGCCCGTCTCGGTAAAATAACTGCTCTAGTTTTGAGTACCCTTTACTGTTATTTTGGTAACCCCCCCTCTGGCAGGGTGTACTGGATACCGTCGTTCTCCAGTCGGTCTAACCAAACTGTATTGATTTTTTGTAGATGTCCAACATTGCTTCGCTGCGATGTCCTGATGCCTCTTGTTTTTCTGCTCTGGCCCCTGTGGTTTCCGTGGCCCCTTGTCGCTTCAAATCATGCGGCGAGAATCGTTAATCTGCTTTAGTCACCTTGGCCGCTATTGCGTATTTGATTGGTCAACTTAGTTGAGTAGATCACATTTTTCTAGTACAGAGGGGAGATGCCCCTAGCTACGCTGGAGAGGCATTCAAAGTTTGACAGTTCCAGAAATCCCATGATAACTCAATTGCGTGAGCCGCCAGGCACCATGCAAAAGAGAAATCATGAGACAGGTAAATAGTTTAAATCACACCTATTGGGAGTGTAAGTATCACATTGTATTTATTCC
>JAALKB010000287.1 GCA_011088265.1 Gammaproteobacteria bacterium | reverse complement strand
CACGGTTACTGGTGAGAGTGCTTGCGCCAGCCCCGCAAACTTCGATGCAGAACTCGGACAGAAGATTGCTAAGGATAATGCCAGAAACAAAATCTGGATGCTGGAAGGTTACTTGCTGAAGCAGGGTATCAGTGAAGGCAAATACACAGAACCGGCGTAGACACCTAACCCTCAGCTTCAGCCGCCGACCAGAGGGAGGTCGGGTGGCGCAGCCACGAACTGGAAGCGTTTGTTATCTGGCGTCTAACACAGAGTATGGAATCAATATGAACATCAACGACTTTTTAGAAAAGACTGCGTACCAAGGCGATATGGTAATTGGCGATGAAACTTGTAAGGTATGGAAGAGCAAATTTGATGATAGTTATATGACCCATGTCGGTTTAGAAGATGAACTCCGATTTCTTGCCGATAGAGGAATAACAGCCGAACTTACTCACGGAGTCGGCTTTAGCCCAACAGAAAAAAAGTGGTATGGATGGAGTCATAGAGCCATATATGGTTTTGGAATTGGATCAACATGCCGCAGGGGTGACTGTCATTACCGTGCAGCCAACCTGAATGATGAAATAGAGGCAGCAATTCTTTTTTGGTCTGACGAAAACAAAACAAACATGAAGGCTGAACAGGTCAAAGACGGCGAGCTTTCCGTTTCTTGGGAATACAACAATAAGATGCCAAATGAAAAACTCAGGGGCACGATTAAAAGTGTGAGCTGGGAGTACGATACAACTTTCGGCAAAGGTGAATGGAAAGCCAAGACGCTGGAAGACGCAAAACTAATGGCTATTGATTTTAGCGCAGGTGTTAGTTGAAGCCAGATAACCCTTGGTTCAATGAGTGCCGAAGGCATCCATTGGAACCATTTGTTAGGTGCATGGCACGAACTAAAGAGTCAATTATGGATCAATTTTTTGCAGAGAGATTAGCCGAAGCTGGCTGGAATAAAAGCAAGCTGGTTACTCTGATGAATGAGATTGATGCTGAAAAGCGCAGTATAAAAATCGCTCTACGCCGCATCGCTCAAGACCCAGAATATTCTATGGAAGGGATGGGTAGAGAACGACAGAACAAAGAGCGAAGAATAAAGGATAAAGAGCGTTACCTAATCGAAGACCGAGAGGTAGTGAGGCAGCGAATAGGCAGATTGAATCGGGAGTTTAAGAGCATGAACCGAGCGAAGAATCGTGAACAGAACTTTCCTGCCGCCTTTGTAGCAGCCGCCGAGGAGGTGCTAGACGATGAACTATTCACGGAGTTGGAATTGAGAGCGGTAGAAATTCTAGGTAGCACCTAACCCTTGGTTCAAGTGCGCCGTAGGCGTCACTTGGAACCGTTTGTTATGCTAAAACTCTTTATAGCTTCAAGGTGGGAATCTGTGAACATGAAAAGATGGTTAATTATTTTAACGCTATTGAACTCTCTCAATGCAATAGCAGCATCTAACCCCCACGACGCTTTCAGGCAAAAACTTTTTGGGTATATTGTGCTGCAAGCACCTGAAATGGCTAACCAGATCGTTACGGCATTTATGCGTCAAATTGATGAAATTGATAAGGAAGATTATGACGGGTTCATACAAGATCAAAATGCTATATGGTTAACAGTGAATTATATACATCCAGTTCTTGTAATAACTTCCATTAAATTCCTTTATGGATTTGGCGTTATTTTCGGCGCTGAGTAGAAGCATAACCCTTGGTTCAAGTGCTGCCGAAGGCAGTCACTTGGAACCGCTTGTTAGGTGGCTGGTTGAATCTAGGATTGGTTGTAAAGCAAGCCCGTGATCTACTCGATAGGTTTGATATTTGTTGTTGCTGAATTCAAGTATTACTGAGCCTTGGTTTGGCATTGTATGAATGTCATCTACTACAGAAACAAAATAACCGAGCTGATTGTATAGATACCATGTTGGATAAAGGAATAAATCGTTGGCTAAAAGAACCAATTGATATATCGCTTGGTTGCGATATAGATTGATCCGACATATCTCATCGGATTTCGATATGGTTGATGCTCCTAAAAAAAGAGCCATTACGAAGCTAAGGGTACATAGACGCATAGATTGGAGGCCAGTAACTTTACTTTAAATGGAATGTAGCCAGAAGATACACGAAGTGCCACCTAACCCTTAGTAGACGTACTGGTACAGATAACATGATTAACCCGGAATTATCTGTACCCGTCAGCTTAATACTCAAAATCACCAAGCTTTTGAGCCAAAAGCAGATCAGTACGATTTCTCACATTAACAACCGTACCAATAAAATCAATTCAAAATCCCCCTGGTTGGATTCCGCTTCATATCACTGGCGTAACCGATGTAGTACTCCGTCATGCTGGAGTGCTTGTGGCGGGCTTGTGTTCTCAGCTCATTAATCGGACATCCCTTGTTAGCTGCTGTAGTGAGCATACCTCTTCGGGTGCTGTGCCCTGCATACAGGTCAGGATCGTAGCCCGCTTTCAGGCAATACTTCTTGATTGTTCCACTGATAGAGTTGGGGTGCAGAGCCTGGGGCTGAACCTGGTTGTTTCCGATAATGGTTCGGAAAATGGGTCCCTGTTGAATGTTGGCTTCCTGTTTCCATTTCTCCAGGGAGGCCAAAGCGCAATAGCGGTTGTTGCCTGCAAAAATGGTAATCGTCTGCCCTTCTCCCAGCTGATCTCCCTTGGATTTACCGATGGAAACCAGTGCGCTTTTTTTGTCTCTGCTGATCTTGATGTCGTTGAAAGTCAGCTCTGCCAGTTCTGATCGACGACCGGCAGTGACAAACGCCAGTAGTAGTAATGCCCGGTCCCGATAGCCTCGCAAGTCTTTCTTGCACTGCCTGCACAGGTTTTTTATATCCTCGGTATAGAGCGGTTCTTTGCGGTTGATGCGGTTATCCAGGTGACGGGAAGCCCGATACTTTTTAACGTGATGGGAAAACCGTTTGTTGCTGGGGTGATAGACGGGGTTGTTCTTGTCAGGGATACCATTGATGTGATGCAGCCAGGCGATAGACCAGACCCGTTGTGTGATGGTGTTGGGTTTAAGACTCAAGGCTGCATCGTTGAGCCAGGTCTCCAGAATCTCAGGCGCTATTGGCAGGGTGTCCGGGTATTGGTGCTGGTCCAGCCATTGGCTTATCAGGCGCAGGTTAGCCCGGTATTTCTCGTAAGTGGTGGGAGAAACTTCAATCAGTTTGCTGAACTGGTACTCGTTGTCGGTTTTGGGGATGTGTCGTAACAGGTTGGCGCTCATGGCAGTCAGCCCTGTTTTCAGGGCTCCTTGGCTGTGGGAAGTTATCGTTTCCGAATACGAATGTCGGGGACGGTTCCCCTCAAAAATAGCCGGAGACTGGCTAGGCCGCCAACCGGTACCAGCCCCTGTCGTCCTGACACAATACGCCCTCTTCCGTCATGCGCCGAAAATAATCGGCGACTTTACCGGCTCCAATGTTTAGCTGTTTGCGAACCTGGTTCGTACTG
>JAALKB010000286.1 GCA_011088265.1 Gammaproteobacteria bacterium | reverse complement strand
GTGCTTATTGAAGCTCTCAAAGAGCATTTAGGTGATGAAATACAAATTCATGGTACCAATGCCGGGATTCATCTTCTCGCCTGGACAACAATCCCAGTCGACATGGAGTCGAATCTGATTCAGCAAGCCCTGGACCGGGGACTAGGAATATATACTGTAACTAACCTTTATCAGGTCAAACCAAAAACCATTGGGTTGTTGTTGGGTTATTCGAATTTATCCAACGCGGACATCCGCAAGGGCGTTAGAATACTGGCTAACTGCATCCGGAATCTGAGCACCGAAACGGAAACAGTAAAAACCACTGAATGTACTGAATATATTTACTCAATTTGATTCTTGAATATGACTCCTGACATTAGAAAAATTGTTATCCAGATAGAAGAAACCCACAAGGAAATGGGTAAGACTATCCATAATCCCAGCAATAAGGTCACGGTTGCAGCGGTTATCAGGAATCCATTCGCCGGTGAATATGTTCAAGATCTGGATGAACTAAAAGAGCTGGGAAAAAACATCAGCGGGCTGCTGACCGAACGGGGAGTCAAGTCACTGGCTGTCAGTCCAGCAGATGTTGAAAGTTATGGTAAGGGAGCGATTGTTGGTATTGACGGAGAAATTGAACATGCCGCCGCCCTGCTCCATCCCCGATTCGGAGCGCCAATGAGAGCCGCCGTTGTGGAAGGTAAAGACATCATTCCCTCAACCAAGAAAATCGGCGGACCGGGTTCAGTTATCGTCATGCCGATGACTCACAAAAATAGTATTTGGGAGTTCGACTATATGGACGCCGCTGAGATTACTATCGCGGATGCACCGAAACCGGATGAAATCCTCGTTGCTATTGTACTCGGTATCGGTGGGAGACCGTTGGCGCGGACTAAACCAGATTAATCCGTACCAGGCTATTTTCCATTCTTCGGATGGTCTGGTTTTTAAACAACATTCTGCCTAATTAAACACGGGTGTATTGAGCGTGGAATACAAATTTATCATTTCAGGAAAGAGTAGTGAAAATGTTTAAAGTAGTGATTTTACTGAAGCGCAAGGAAACCATGTCCTTTGATGATTTTGCAAAATGGTGGTTAGATGACCATGCGCCTTTAGCCCGTACTCTTCCTGGATTACGACGGGCAGTGTTCAACCTGGTTAATACTGGAGACGATCAGGAAGATAGGCAATACGACGGTATTTCAGAGCTCTGGTTCGACACGCAAAGCGATTTTACACATGCCTACGAGACAGAGATTGGAAAACAGGTTGCCGCGGATTCGATGTGCAATGTATCGAAACGGGATCGCCTGTTAGTCACGGAAGCACAAATATTTCCCCTGTGACACTGACATATCCCCTGTGACGCCGGAATATCTGTAAGCAGTCGTTATTCATGCTTAATCAGTTAGATGTGTCAATCGCATAGACGATAACGGAAGTTACCCAGTTGAAGCAATCGAACAAAAAGTGACCTAAAAAAAGTATTATGAATGACGTCTATTCCTTTGACTATCTGATTATTGGCGGGGGTGCAGCAGGTTGTATTGTCGCCAGACGGTTGGCGGAAGAACTTCCTCATACCCGTGTCGCTCTGATTGAAGCTGGAAAGTCCGATGAAAACGATCCCTCCGCCACCCTGCTCTCCCGGCTCGACGACCAGAATGACTCTTATGACTGGGGCTATCAGGCAAAAACCGTTCGCCACCTCCCCCACTCATTGTCTTATTCCCGGGCTCGAATGTTAGGCGGATGTGCCAACCACAATGATTGCGCCTTTATTGCCCCCCATCCCAGCGATTTGGATCGATGGGAAAGCCTGGGAGCCCGGGGTTGGAACAGTGATACTTTGGCGGATGCCTTAAGCCGGGTAGAAAATCGTTTGTACATTGAACCCTCTCCCAGGGGAAATGAGCTTAGTCAGGCATTTATTGATGGGAATATTGAACTCGGCCTGCCACAACGGGAATTTCGTCGCAGCATTGAATCAGGAACCGGTTGGTTTCCTTTGAATGTTCGGGGGGATTTCCGCCAGTCTTCCTCCATTGCCTATTTACATCCTCTGGAACAGATACCTGAAAATCTCAGCGTATTTACGGAAGTGAGCGTTCAACAATTGATTTTTGACGAAATGACTGTCATAGGAGTACGAACAGATAATGGCATTTTCAAATCCCAAATTGAAACAGTGCTATGTGCTGGGGCCATCAATACGCCACAACTGCTCATGCTATCTGGCGTTGGGCCGGTATCCCATCTCAACGAAATTGGAATATCTGTTGTGCATGAGCTGCCCGGTGTTGGGGAAAATCTCATAGACCATGTTGCCGCTAACGTTTGTTTTGAACTAAAGTCCCCCGCTCCGCCCTGGGCCCTCACTCCCTGCGAATCCACTTCGTTAATTAAGGTTGATTCCAGCTCTCAGACCCCGGACGTACTTTTTCATTTTGTGATGCGTCTACGGGAAAAATACGCTGGACAAAAACAGTTCGAGGGCATTTCTCACGGCGTTAAATTGTCTCCCAATGTGGCCCGTCCAAAAAGTAGGGGGACCGTTAAATTGGTTAGCTCAGATCCCACTATGGCACCGGAAATCGATCTGAATTATCTCTCTGATCCCGAGGGGTATGACCGCCGGATACTTCTTGGCGGGTTACAATTCGCCAGACGGTTAACCACCACCGAGGCGTTATCTCCTTATCTGAAACGGGAGGTGTTACCCGGTAACGATATACAGAGCGACGAAGCACTATTGGATTACATCGAGCAGACCTGTGAAACTGTTTACCATCCTTGTGGCACTTGTGCCATGGGTGCCGAAAATAATCCCAATGCAGTGGTATCACCAGATTTAAGAGTCAAAGGTATTCACGGGTTACGCATTGCTGACGCTTCTGTGTTTCCAGACATGGTACCTGTCAATATTTGCAATACGGTAATGATGGTAGCTGAACGGGCAGTGGATGTGATTTCAGGAAAAGAGTATTAGCTCTTTCTGAGGATTGATGATCGACGGTCGGTCCATGTTTTAGGATGCCGTGCACATTCGTCCGCAAATGGGTGCTAAGACTCATCGAACAAACACCCTCTGGCCATGCTCTCGTAACTACCAGTTCAGCCTTACACAGATATCATCATATATTTAATGCGTAGACCACTTTGAGTAATTGAACGAAGAAGCTTTGCGATGGCACCTAAATGGATGGAAACTAGCCTGCAAGAAAAAGAGCTGCTCCGAGGACAAAGAAAACTAAAACACCTCTTTCCATGCCCTTAAAAAGCATTCTTAGCATAGAGGCCACTCCCATCAACCCTCCAACCATTACCAAACCAACCCCCAACCATCCTAAGTCTGAGAAACCCCTAGTTCCACCTTGCCAGAAATAGCAGCCGCTAAGGTTCATGATGCATAGCAATAAAAATACTTTTGCGCCTAATGGGGGTCAGCTTACAATACGTAATGGAATGGTTCTCGGGGCATTAACAGATAAACT
>JAALKB010000049.1 GCA_011088265.1 Gammaproteobacteria bacterium | reverse complement strand
AGGAAAAGCCGCAATTTTTGCGGCTTTTCCATTTTTATTGTGAATTAGGTATCTATCATGGAAATTCAATCCCGTCTCAATTTATCGTTCAACGCAATTGGTGTTGGATATCGGGCGACGATCCAGTATGCAGAGGCGACGAAGGTGATGATAGTTGCCATCTGAATAATGTAAAACGAGTCATTGGAAATCAGCATTGCCTTTTGGGATGCGAATGCGATCAGCAATGAAAACTCACTCATCTGTCCCAGGCGGAAACCTGTTTCCTAGGCGAGTTCATTGGTTTCCGATTGATTCACTAGCAGATATCGAAACACCAATGGTTTGAGTAACAGCAATCCAACGCCCATTATCGTTGCGGGTAAAATGACGGCCGATGCCGCAGCGATATCAAACCCCGCCTCCAGCCCGAAGAAAAACATTATTAGGAAAAAATCTCTTAATGGTTTGAGGCTTTCGGCGATGTAAAACGAAATCGGGCTACTGGCAATAGCGATACCCGCGACAAAAGCGCCAATTTCATAGGATAGCCCCATGGTTTCAGCGAACTGCGCAATGCCCAGACACCATCCGATAGTGATCAAAAAAATGTATTCCTGAATGCGATCGAATTTTAGGAACAGACGAAGAATCAGCCAGCGTTGCCCAGCCCATGCTACCGCTCCAACCACGGGTAAGGCAACGAATAGCAAGGCAATATCCAGTAGAGGTAACCCATCCCGGCCTGCGCCATGAATTACTAGCATGGAAATAATGGCGATTAGGTCCTGAAGTAATAAAACGCTGATAATGACCTCTCCTGTATGTCGATGGTGAAGCACTGTCGTGGGTAATAATTTCAGGCCGATAATGGTGCTGGAGAAAGAGGCCGAGATGCCAATAATCAAAATATCCACTAATGGGAGACCCCAAAACCAGGCAACCACGGCACCGGCGCCGCCGAAGACTATGGTGCAAACAATGGTGACTAATGTTGTTTCCCGCAGTAGTTGGTAGAGTTTCTGGGGCGAGAGGTTTAGACCTAGGAGAAACAATAGAAAAATTATTCCGACTCTGGCAATGTCCTGAATTAATTCAGCGTCCGTGACTAATGCCAGACCCCAGGGGCCCAAAATAGCCCCCAATGCGAGATAGGCGATCAACATAGCCTGTCGAAGGTAAAGAGCAACAGTCGCCATAATGGCGGCTCCTGTAAAAATCAGAAAGATCGAGAAAATAATCGAATCGCCGTGCATCAAAAGGGTTTCTATAAAGTTTTGTTTGTTATCTTTGGTTTCAAACTGAATACCGGCACACTACAATACCACCGAATTTGGTAACAATCGACAATCAACTCAATAGCGACCTGAAATGACGGAAACCGGCGAAAGCAAACTGACCCATTTTAATGAACAGGGCGATGTCCATATGGTAGATGTGGGTAGCAAAAAAGTGACATCAAGAAAAGCTGTTGCTAGGGGTACAATCAACATGATGCCAAACACGCTTGGTATGGTAAAGCAGGGAAATCACAAAAAAGGCGACGTGCTTTCTATTGCTCGGGTTGCCGGGATTATGGCCGCAAAACGAACGGCTGATCTGATTCCACTATGCCATCCAATTATGTTAACCAGGGTGGTTATTGATTTATGGTTAGATGAGAAAAACAGTGCCATTCATTGTGAGGCGACCACAGAGACCAGTGAGCGGACCGGAGTTGAAATGGAAGCACTTACCGCGATCCAGACTACCCTTCTTACTATTTACGATATGTGTAAATCCGTGGATCGTGGGATGGAAATAAATGGAATCGGGTTGGTCCATAAGTCAGGCGGAAAATCTGGAGTTTGGAATCGGGAATGAACGAATCTTTCATTAAAAATGAATCGATTGTGTGAAGAAAAAAGCTCGTTTAGTGAATAACAAAGGGTAAATATATGGAACAAGACACGACTGCCGTATCCTGTGACTTTGATCCGATGTCGATTTCTGCTGATCAGGCAACGCAGAAAATCCTTGAGGCGATCTCCCCCATTTCCGTAGTGGAAACGGTGTCTATTAGGGCAGCGCTTGGAAGGGTGTTGGCAGAGGATTTATGTAGCGCTGTTAACGTGCCGAATCACACGAACTCAGCGATGGACGGTTATGCCATCCGGGGAGACGAACTACCAACCATTGAGGAAAAGACATTTCGGGTTATGGGGACATCATTCGCTGGCAAACCTTTTGATGGTGTGGTTGGTGATGAAGAGTGTGTGCGAATTATGACCGGTGCGGTTATGCCCCGGGGAACGGATAGCGTGGTAATCCAGGAAAGAGTAAAAAGGGAAGCCGATAGAATTACGGTGAACCCCGGAGAACGCAAGGGAGACAATGTTCGTTATGCCGGGGAGGATCTAAAACAGGGAGACGTGGCTATTCCTTCGGGTATTCGGTTAGGCGCCTCTCATTTGGGGCTTGCTGCATCTCTGGGGTTTGCAGAGCTGCCGGTTATTCGTCGACCGCGGGTGGCTTTTTTTTCCAACGGGGATGAGCTGAAACCCATTGGCACTAGCCTGGAAGTAGGCGAGCTCTATGACTCAAACCGATACACTCTGTATTCGATGTTAACCGATCTCGGGGTTGAGATGATTGATTTAGGCGTGGTCAAGGACGATGAAAAAGCCATCACTCAGGCGTTCATCAACGCGGCTAGTTGCGCTGATATGGTTATCACGTCGGCAGGAGCCTCTGTAGGGGATGCTGATTACGTAAAACAGACCCTGGATAAATTGGGGGAGATTAATTTTTGGAAAGTGGCAATTAAACCGGGAAGGCCGCTGTCGTTTGGTAGGGTGAGAAATAGCTTGTTTTTTGGTCTGCCGGGAAATCCGGTTTCCGTAATGGTGACCTTTCAGTTATTCGTTAAGCCTGCACTAAAGCAACTTGCCGGAGAAAAGTATTCGGTGCCGTTACGATTGAATGTAAAAACGCTATCCAGGCTCAAAAAACGCCCGGGCAGAGCAGAATACCAACGAGGAATTCTGCTATTGGGCGAAAATGGAGAAACTGTAGTGAGGTCCACTGGTGAACAGGGCTCTGGTATTTTGAGCTCAATGAGTCTGGCAAATTGTTATATTATTTTACCCACCGAATCCGGGGGCGCGGAGATAGGGGAATGGGTTCAGGTTCAGCCTTTTGATCATGTTTGCTAATCCCGATCTTGTTCGTTGGGAAAATAAGTATCGTTCAGGTACAAATCCGCTCCCGGTAGAACCTAAAGGAGAGGCGGAATTGGTGGCCTGGTTTTTCAGACAGCAGGGCCCTGGAAAGAAAACCTCAGGCTTGGCGATGGATGTGGCATGTGGTCGTGGTGCTAACGCCTTGTATTTAGCGTCATTGGGATACAAAGTGGTTGCGGTTGACGGCGCATTGGCAGGTGTTAAATCATGTCAATGGTCGGCGTCACATTATGCTCTGGCCGTTCATCCTGTGGTGATGGATCTACAGTAAGCAGTTTTACCCCAAGGGCAATTTGATTTTATTTCTGTGATCAGATACCTGGAGAGGTCATTGATTACTCCTCTGGTTGACGTTTTAGCACCAGGAGGCCTTCTGTTTTTTAAGACTTTTAATCAGCGATTTTTAGAACAAAAACCCCATTTCCCCGCAGAGTATGTTCTCAAAACTGGGGAGCTCTCCAGCTGGTTCAAAGGCTGGGATGTACTTGCAACCAATGAATTCGGGGAAGACAGCAGCAGCTTTATTCTTGTTAGGAAGCCCGTCTAATGAACGAAACCAGAGTAATAGCCCAGCACGGACTCAGTCAGTGTTTTTTCAATAACAACAACGGGTTCGGACGTCTCTCCGGAAGAGAGGAGATCACTGATTTTGCCAACTTTTTGGGTAGTATAATCTGCCGCGCCTTTTGATACGTCTTTTGTTTTAGACCAGCTCCTGGTGGCTAGATCAGTGGTTGCATCCGTCGCTTTTGCAGCGCCTTCTTTGGTGGTGTCCCAGGCCTTTTTGGAAACCTCTTTAGTTGCATCTGTTACCTTTGCAGCCCCTTCCCTGGTGGCGTCCCAGGTTTCCGCCGATTTGCTCGCTACGGTATCTGCGCCCTTGGAAACAATTTCCTTTCCAGCACTAAAGAGCTTCGACGCTTTCTCGGTAAAAGACTCTGTGGTGGTTGAATCAGTTGATCCCAATACAGGAGCAAGGAGGGATGACAGGAAAACTACTGCAGGCATAAATCGTTTAATTGGTTTCATCAGTTATCTCCTGGGGATTGAACTATAATATAAAAAGTCGGTTTGACAGGAAAGGATGTACCCATGATACACCCCAAACGAGATGTTTTTAACAGACCCTTACTGTACTGGGTTCGCCGCACTCGATAAAAATACTATCAGAAATTAACTGAATCGTTCATGAATATCTCCATTAGTTCATTATTGGAAAACCGGGTTATGGTCGACCATGGATAACAAGGATCAGGAAAAGAGAAAGTGTGTTGTTGTCACAGGCGCAAGCCGGGGAATTGGTGCGGCTACTGCGAAGAAACTCGGTAGTCTGGGTTATATTGTCTGTATTAACTATTTGTCCAATAAGGCAGCCGCAGAGGATGTCGCCCATGTCGTTAGTGAGAGTGGTGGAAAAGCGTTTTGCGTCCAGGGAAATGTTGCTGATGAAAGTGCAGTAAAGACTCTATTTTCGAGAATCGATGGAGAATGTGATGTGCTGCATGGTTTGGTGAATAATGCGGCGATTCTTGAACCTCAGATGAAACTGGTAGACATGACGCCAGATCGAATAGATCGGATTTTTGCAACAAACTTCCGGGGTAGTTTTCTTTGTTGCAAGGAAGCTATCCCAAGAATGTCTACCAGGGAAGGTGCTGAAGGGGGAGTGATTGTCAATGTTTCCTCCGCCGCTGCACGGCTTGGCTCTGCGGGTGAATATATTGATTACGCAGCGTCAAAAGGAGCCATTGATACTTTGACCATCGGGCTTGCAAATGAGTTGGCGCCCAAAGGTATCAGAGTGAATGCAGTGCGCCCTGGATTTATTGAAACTGACATGCATGCCAGCGGCGGTGAACCCAATCGTCTTGACCGGGTGCGTGAGGCTATCCCTCTTCGTAGAGCAGGCAAGCCGGAAGAAATTGCTGATGCAATTTGCTGGTTATTGTCTCCACAGTCCAGTTACTGCACGGGTAGTTTTATTGACATCGCCGGCGGACGTTGATTACCGTTACCTACTTGACCAGAATATTCTAAGTATGGAAAAACCGACTCTCTACTATTTTCACGATCCGATGTGCAGTTGGTGTTGGGGATTCTCTCCGGCATGGCATAACTTGCGATCAGCTCTGATGGACGATATTTCAGTGATTTCAGTGTTGGGAGGATTGGCGCCGGATTCCAATGAACCCATGTCCGCACAAATGCAGGAATACCTGCAGCAAACCTGGAGAGGGATCGCGCAAAAAATCCCGGGCACCCGATTTAATTATGATTTTTGGACGGAATGCCAACCCAGGAGGTCTACTTATCCGGCATGTCGGGCGGTGATTGCTGCCCGTTCGCAAGACGGTAAGTTTGAAGACCCAATGATTTCCACCATCCAACAGGGATACTATCTACAGGCAAAAAACCCTTCGGATGACGAAACACTGCTTGGTTTTGCTGAATCGATAGGTTTGGACAAACAACGCTTTATGAACGACTTAAATGCCCCATCTACCCATCAGTCTTTGGAGCAGGAAATGAACTTTGGTCGTTCCATGGGTGTTCAGGGGTTTCCTTCTCTTATTCTGGCTCAACAGGGAAAAATATGTCCGATCCGAGTAGAGTTTTTGAATGTGGATTTGATGGTAGAGTCGGTGAAAGTTGCTTTGGAAGTGGGCTAAAGCTCAATTCGATCCAGGGGTTATTGGTCCGAGGGCTATTGAATCAGCGGCCCCGGAGCAATAGTCTTTGGGTTAAAGAGGGGATTATTATCTGTTTTACTCGGGTTGGCTCGGTGACTAGGCTGGTCGGGTGGCGGTAAGTACCTCTCCAAAAGAAACGTATTGACTAGCACCAAGTCGTGCAAGGGGTTGTATCTTTTTTGCATCTACCTGGAGTCGTCCCTTTTCATTTATATGAGTACAGTCATCATCAACGAAAATTGACTTTACTTCTGCAAGCACCAGAGATTGGTGATTGTTTCCGATTTCCTGAATTTGGTGTACTTCACACATAAAAGCGATTTTGGAGTCAGCTATACGGGGCATTCTAAAACCTTCCACCGGGGTTAGCTGGATATTGGAGGCAGCTACTTCTGATTCACCCAATGGCAGTGTGGCAGACGTTTCATTGAGAACCGGGAGTTGGTCGCAACTAGCAATATGAATCACGAACTCCGGACGTTGGGAGATGTTTACCAGAGTGTCTTTTTTTCCACCATCGGGTTGTAACCCCACAGAAAATGCCACCATAGGCGGATCACTGCACACCGCATTAAAGTAAGAATAGGGTGCCAGGTTAAAGTCGCCAGCCTGGTTTTCCGACAAGACCCATGCGATGGGTCTTGGGACCACGGTTTGGGTCATTGTAAAATAGGTTTGAGCGGTACCGAGTTCAGAAAGATTGATTAGCATAGGGTTGATGGCAGTTATAAAAATTGGTCTGGTTGACAGCCTGTTTTAGCGTATCGTTATTCTATCGACTTATTAAAGATCTATCATCTTTAACAAGTAGCAATAAACAGGTTTGTATCCCCATCCTTTGGCAACCGGGTCTTGGGAATTGTGTCGGGGGTTTCTCTAGCTTTATGCGGCGATCATCCATGAAAAACGCAGTAGATATTGAAGATCTTCAGAAGTTATTGCTTCACAGGGGAGCGATTTTAGGCGCAAATGCCCATAATTAAGTCCCGATAAAAAGGCGAGAAAGCTCGCGTATATGATGGAGATCAATTTTGAACCGGAGCCAGGAAAAACTAACGTCGGCCCAGATTACAAATCACTACACAGAAAAAACTGAACGGTAAACGAATAGTTGTGGATTGCGGGGCCTAAATCAAAGGTGCTGATATTGGCTACAGTAACCGACGATGAAGTGTCCTACTTCCCATGGATAAGATGATTAATGACGGAGTCATTAGTTAATCAAACTCCGGCGAACTCTGTGACTGGAGCTATCGGAATCAGAAAAGCGTTATGTCATAAATGATCTACTCCATGCTGAAGTTACATTATAGCTCTAACTAATAGAACCAAAGCCTAATAGAACCAAGGTAAATTGCACAGGGGTAAACTTACAGACCCATGGACAATGTCTGGATTGAGATGCGGCCTGGAATATTCGAGTTGAAACAAAAAGCCACTGATATAGCTATATCAGTGGCTTTTTTATAACTTCAATCACAAAGATAAGGTACTACATACTACTGGGGGGTAACGTTTTCCGCCTGGAGACCCTTAGGGCCTTCCGTTACTTCAAATACAACCTCCTGCCCATCTCTCAATGTTTTACGACCTTCTCCATTAATTGCTCGATAATGAACAAATACATCTGGCTCACCATCTCTTTCGATGAAACCAAAACCTTTTGTATCGTTAAACCATTTGACGGTTCCGGTTACAAGTTGGCCTGACATAAAAACCTCGTACTTCTAAAAAATTTGTCACTAATGTGACGATTATAGGACGGCAAAACCATATTATTCGGTAAACCGATATGGATACATATATACCTCAATTGTAACACTTTTAATATAAATGTAAGCATTTATTTACACTCTTTGGAGAAAAATACTACTCAATTGAATACTTGTGAATACCTGGCAATTACGGTTTAGGAAATAGGTGGGTTTATTGGTCTTTACGCTCGCTATTAGGGGAGGCTAAGACACAAAATGTGTACAGGATGGACAAAAAGGCTCACTGGATCGCCCCCCTTTTCATTGCCAGTAGAACCTCAACCAGTGAGTTAAGGTCGATTTCTTTTTCCTCTTCGGAGCCACGGTTACGATATTCAACTACGCCTTTATCCAGTCCTCTTTCGCCGATTACGAGGCGGTGAGGAATACCAATTAGCTCCATGTCTTTAAACATGACGCCGGGTCGTTCGTTTCTGTCATCCAACAGAACATCCAGTCCGGCCTGCTCGAGCTGATCATGCAATTGCCCGGCAGCGGCACGTGTTCTCTCTGATTTATGCATGCCAATTGGTACGATAGCAACATCATAAGGTGCGATGCTATCTGGCCAAATAATACCTTGGTCATCGTGGTGTTGCTCGATTGCGGCGGCAATGATTCTGGTAACTCCAATTCCATAGCACCCCATCCACATTTCTGCGGCTTTGCCATCCTTATCCAGTACGGTGGCGTTCATGGCCTGGCTATATTTCTTTCCAAGTTGAAAAATATGGCCGACCTCGATTCCTCTGGCGATGGTGAGGTTTCCCCTGCCATCCGGACTCGGGTCACCGTGTTTGATGTTGCGCAAATCTGCTACTTCCGGTAAAGGCAGATCCCGCTCCCAGTTGATGCCGAAATAGTGTTTGTTTTCAATATTTGCCCCTGCACCGAAATCTGACATTTTGGCGACCGCACGATCAACAACAACGGGAATGGGTATATTAACGGGGCCAAGTGATCCTGGTCCGGCTCCGATGGTATTTCGAATTTGTGTCTCCTCCGCCATTTTCAGTGGGTTAGCAACCAATGGGAGTTTTTCAGCCTTAATCGCATTGAGCTCGTGATCACCCCGCACCAGCAAGGCGACCAATGAATGGCCACTATCCTGGTCTGCCTCCACCACTAATGTTTTAATGGTTTTTTCGATGGGAAGGCCGAATTGGTCAATCAGGGCTTTTATGGTCTTTGTATTAGGGGTATCCACCAATTCCATGGTTTGGGTAGGTTCAGGACGTTCTTCAGTGGGAGCAAGCGCTTCCGCGAGTTCCACATTTGCGGCGTAGTTTCCGCTATCAGAAAAAGCGATTGCATCTTCCCCGGAATCAGCCAGAACATGGAATTCGTGGGATGCATCTCCGCCAATACTGCCATTATCCGCGGTAACCGCCCGGTACTTTAGCCCTAAACGGTCAAAGATGGCGCAGTATGTGTCATACATAACCTGATAGGTTTCGCCGAGGGAGGCCTGGGTGACATGAAATGAATATGCATCCTTCATAATGAATTCCCGCCCGCGCATGATCCCAAATCGTGGTCTGATTTCATCGCGAAACTTGGTTTGAATCTGATAAAAGTTTGCGGGCAATTGGCGGTAGCTGCGAATTTCGTTTTTTACTAAAGTGGTGATTACCTCTTCATGAGTGGGGCCAAGACAAAATTCTCTTTGGTGTCGGTCTTTAAGGCGCAAAAGCTCAGGACCGTATTGCTCCCATCTGCCGGATTCCTGCCATAGTTCAGAGGGATGAACACCGGGAAGTAATACCTCCTGGGCACCGGATCGATTCATTTCTTCTCTGACAATGGCTTCTACTTTTCGAAGTACGCTAACGCCTAATGGAAGCCAGCTATAAATTCCTGCCGCAACCCGACGAATCAAACCAGCGCGGAGCATCAGTTGATGGCTCACAATCTCGGCATCAGCCGGGGTTTCTTTTAGAGTGGCAAGGAGTCTTTGCGATGTTCTCATTTGGGTAAAATCGGATAAAAAATGATGTGGGTAGTCTACGTTGTTTTATACTTGGATTTCCACGCCATTTCGGTATTGAAGTGCAATAAGAAACCATAAACCTGGATCGAAAAGGGGGGGCGTACTGATGCCGAATCGATGCCGAGCCGATATAATTTGCCTTATGGTGGAATGCGGCTGCGCCAGCAGGACAGTGTGGGACAGGCTGCACCAAATCGATCCCAAAATCGAAGACTCCGGCCTGCAGGTCAGGCCGACAATTTAAGCCCCAGTAATTAATGACGTCATGATTATTAAAGTATCCAGGAGTATGACTGAAGAGCAACGATCACAAATAGTCGATCTACTCGAACAGGGTGGGTTGCCGGTCAATGATCTGAGCCAGGTGGATTGGCTGGAATTGTTGGTATGGCAGGAAAGTAAGCAGATACGGGCCGTGGGCGGCCTACAAAGATGTGGTGATTCAGTTCTCCTGCGATCTATTGCTACAGACCCGGATTACCGCGGAAAGGGGATTGCATCCAGCCTCATCAATCAACTACATCTTCTGGCGCGGGACAACCACTTTGAGGAAGTTTACCTATTGACCACAGATGCAGAAAGCTACTTCCGGGGAAATTCGAACAATAAAGGAAGCAAAACTTCTCTTGACTACCAACCCATAGAGCGGGAATATGCGTCAGCATCCATTAAACAATCCAGTCAGTTTAGTGAGCTGTGCCCGGCTAGCGCGATTTTGATGAAAAAGCGACTTTAGCCCACATCGCTGTAATCTGGATCGTTGCCGTTAGTCTGTACCAAAGGTTTTATAGAGACCCCTACTAGTAGGCTCTTCTACAAAATATGCACACTGGCCTTTTCCTTTTTTGTCGCTGAAACCCAGATAATATGTCACTAAATCCAATACTCGCCGAAGTGCTAAGAAAAAATATCGTGGAATCCTGCCATCGAGGCAGTGCCCTTGTGGTTAACACACTGGGGGAGACGGTGTTTAGTCTGGGAGACACCAATAGACTTATTTATCCCCGTTCTTCTTTAAAGTTTTTTCAGGCTATTCCGCTGGTAGAAAGTGGTGCGGCTGATCATTTTGGACTCTCAAAAAAGGAACTTGCATTAGCTTGCGCCTCCCATAATGCGGAAGAAAATCATGTTGTAACCATATCAAACTGGTTAGATCGGATCGGGTTGAATGGGGATGATCTTGAATGCGGGAATGATTTGCCGTTACTTGCCAGGGCCGCGCACCAGCTCATCGCCCGTGGCGAAACACCGGGCCGAATTCATCAAAACTGCTCTGGAAAGCATACGGGGATGCTGACCTATGCGAAATATCTGGAAGAGGAAACAAGAGGCTATAGTGAATATGGTCACCCTGTTCAACGGCATTGGATGAAAACTTTTTCTGAACTTATTGATATCGATGTCAACACGCTGGACTGGGAGCGGGATGGATGCGGTATGCCCGCCATCTGTATGCCTATGGAGCGGTTGGCTTTTGGGTTTGCACAGTTTGCGAATTTTGAAAATATTAAGGAAAAACGTGCCAATGCCATGTCGCGTATTTTGGATGCAGTGAGAAACTATCCGGAAATGATAGCGGGATCAGACCGGTGTTGTACTGCGGTTATTAAAGAGACCGAGGGCGCCGTTATAGTTAAAACTGGGGCAGAAGCGGTGTATGGTGGCGTCATTCCAAAAATGAAACTTGGTTTTGTGCTCAAAATTGATGATGGTGCTTCCCGGGCAAGCGAAGTGGCCCTGGGTGGTCTGCTTCATGTCATTAAGGCCATAAGCAGCGAAGAGGAAAAGTCGCTGCGTACTTATTTTGAGCCCTCCATTTATAATACCCAAAAGAAACTAACCGGTAGAATACGCCCTTCAGAAAACTGGAAAATGTAGTATTGCCCGAATGAGAAAAGAGATAGGGACTGGTTCAGGATAGCGCTCAGGCAAAGAAGTCTTTCAAAATCTCCACGGTACGAAGAACCTGTTCTTTAGTGATGTGTCTGTGGGTGACCATGCGAATAGGCTGACTATTGCTGAATCGGAGCCCTCTGGCCTCAGCGTATTCGGCTAGCTCAGCATAGTTTTTATCGCGAAGTGTAAAAAATAGAATGTTGGTATTCGCTTTCCCGCCCACGAGTTCGATTTCTTCCATTTCTCCCAGTTTTTCGCCCAGATAGGCTGCTAATTCATGGTCTTCCTTGAGACGGGCAATGTTGTTATCCAGGGCAAAAATGCCTGCTGCTGCCAATATACCGACCTGACGCATCCCGCCACCCACCATTTTACGCCAGCGTTGAGCGTTGCTGATGATCTTGTGGGAACCGCATAGTACGGAGCCAATGGGCGCACCAAGGCCCTTGGAAAGACAGATAGAGACGGAGTCAAAATGCTGGGTTATGGTACTCATCGGTACGTTAAGCCCCACTGCAGCGTTAAAAACCCGTGCACCGTCCAGATGAAACCCCATGTTGTAGTCACGGGTGAGCTGTTTTGCTTTCCCGATGTACTCAAGACCGACTATTTTGCCGCCAATGGTGTTTTCCAGAGCGAGTAAACGAGTTCTGGCGAAATGAAAATCATCTTCCTTAATCGCCTTTGCCACCCTATCCAAATTCAATGTGCCGTCGGCTTCGTGTTCAATGGGTTGAGGTTGAATGCTGCCAAGAACCGCGGCTCCACCACCTTCGTATTTATAGGTATGTGCATTTTGTCCAACAATGTATTCATCCCCTCGCTGACAATGACTCAATAGGGCCACAAGATTGCTCTGGGTGCCAGATGGGAAAAACAAGCCGGCTTCTTTTCCTGTCATTTCCGCAAGTTTTTCCTGTAACACCGCCACGGTTGGATCTTCACCATAGACATCGTCGCCAATGTTGGCAGATATCATTGCGGCTTTCATCCCCTGGCAAGGCTGGGTTACGGTGTCGCTACGTAAGTCAATGATCGATTCAGTCATCGTTAGTGTTTTGTGGAAGAGGTTAGATGGCGGACGGGTCAATATAGCTCAACAATTAAATAATTCAATCGGTTTTCCCCAGGAAGTTCGTGGGGTTGGAGCTGGGGTTTGCATCAGCAGGCTTTCACTGATCCAGATTGGTACATGGTTTGCGCAAGGAACAACCGGGTCGAATCCGTGTCCACCAGCTTTTAACCTGGTCAACGCAGCATCATTGGAGTCATGAACTTGCAATGGTGACTTTTACGTTGTGTGCCATTTCAAATTTCTTGATGAGCTCGGGTTGGTGTAATTGCCACAGTTGCCCGGGTGGTATGGTTAATGTGAGGCGTTTTTGGCGCCAGATTGGCGAAAAAATACCGTTCATTTTGTCTCTGGTCACTAATTTCCGGTATATAAAATGAGCGAAAAATATGGGTGGTTGACCAATAAGAGGCTTCGCTTTATAATCGCGCGCCTCCGAAGATCTCGGTTTAGTGCCATGTCATATTTACATTGAGAAATATTCATTAAGATATTCATTAAGAAAGGGTTCGCGCTAAATTTTGCAAACGACCTTTTGAGACTTGCCTTAATATGTCTGAAGAAGTAGACGATGAGAGATTAGACGAGAGCATCAAAAGGATATTGATCTTGCAGGTGGTTTTCGCTGGTGCTGCTTTGGCGATAGTGGCGGGTTTCTTTTTTTTGAAAGGCTTGAACGATGCCCGGTTCCATAATCAGGCTCAAATAGTCGATTATTTGAAAGCGATCAGTTTCGGGTCCGTTTTGGGAATTGGTAATACCATACTGTCGGCGAGAAGTGTTAAGCGATCCAGCCGGGCAGTATTGGCTACGCCATCTTTGGCAATGTTGCCGGTTTATGCTGGTTTGCTTAACAAGTTGGTGTTGATCGGGGGTGGGATTGCTTTTGGTCTTATTGTGTTGGACTTAAAGCCTCTATTTGTTGTTGTGGGTTACTTTGTTGTGCAGATTGCTTTTGTTATCGCAAACTTAAAATCCAGCAACTAGAACAGTTATTAAATTTTAGAATTACGTAGATGGCATCTTCAGGAACCGTCACATCAGGTGAGTACATTAAACACCACCTGACGAATCTTACTTATGGTCCCAGGCCAGATGGCTCCTGGGGTTTTGCGAATTCCAGTGACGAAGCGGCTGACATGGGGTTTTGGGCTGTTAACGTCGACAGTCTTGCATGGTCTTTCATACTCGGAGCGCTATTTCTACTTTTCTTCGCCAGAGTAGCGAAACGGATCACCACTGCTGCGCCGGGAATGGCTCAGGGATTCGTTGAAATGGTGATCGAATTCATTGATGAAAATGTACGAAGCTCTTTCTCTGGCAAGAACGATGTAGTGGCTCCGCTGGCGCTCACAATTTTTTGCTGGATCTTCCTGATGAACTTCATGGATCTCATTCCCGTGGACCTGATTCCATGGGCGTTGTCATTGGTGGGTGTTCACTTTCAAAAGGTTGTGCCTTCCACTGACCCCAACGTAACATTTGGTATGTCCATTGGTGTGTTCCTGTTGATGATTTACTACAGCGTTAAAGTGAAAGGTCTGGGCGGGTTCGCAGCAGAACTCACTATGCACCCTTTTGAAGCAAAAAACCCCATACTAAAGATATTGCTTTTGCCAATTAACTTTTTTCTCGAAGGCGTTGGCTTAATCGCAAAACCCGTCTCTCACTCTCTGCGCTTATTCGGAAACATGTACGCAGGGGAGATGATCTTTATTCTGATCTCATTGATGTTTGGCTCTGGCATTATTCTGTCCCTGGCAGGTGGAACACTGCAATTCGTTTGGGCTGTTTTCCATATTTTGGTCATTACCTTGCAGGCGTTTATCTTCATGGTTTTGACGATTGTTTATATGGACATGGCTCATTCGCATCACTAAACAGAACCAAATATTAATTAGATTCGAACTTTTTACCTTAATTTAACTTATCCAACATATATTTTCGGAGAATAAGATGGAAGCAGCACTTATTTATATCGCAGGCGCATTGATGATGGGTCTTGGTGCGTTGGGCGCCGCAATTGGAATCGGCGGCCTTGGAGGCCGTTTCATTGAGGGAGCCGCTCGCCAACCTGAGCTTATCCCAATGCTTCGCACCCAGTTTTTCATTGTAATGGGCCTGGTTGACGCAGTACCCATGATCGCGGTCGGTGTATCCATGTACATTCTATTTGTTGTCGCTCCGGGCGCTGGCGCCTAGATCCGTTTGTGGCTGGCGTTGTCTGCCAGCTTCGGCGATTAACGATTAACAAGTAGGGGTTTAGCAAGATGAATATTAATGTCACTCTGTTATGGCAGATGGTGTTCTTCATCGTGTTTGTGTGGTTTAGCAGAAAATTTGTTTGGGCGCCGATTCTTGGCGCTATTAACGAACGTCGAACGACTATCGCTGATGGTCTCGCCGCTGCGGAAAAAGGCCAACAGGCAGAAGAAGAAGGTCGCAAGCAGGCAGAACAGTTCGTTGTGCAGGCAAAAGCTCAGGCAAATGAAATCATTGGCAAAGCTGAAAAGCGTGGAAGTGAGCTGGTTGAAGAAGCCAAGTCCACTGCTAAAGATGAAGGCGAGAGAATTTTGAATTCGGCACGTGACGAAATCGAAACAGAACTCAATAAGGCGAAAGAAGCATTACGTGGCCAGGTCAGTGAGCTGGCGGTTGCGGGTGCCAGGCAGATTCTTAAAAAAGAAATTGATCCTAAAGCTCATTCTGAGCTGCTGGAACAGTTGGCTGCCAAGCTGTAATTGCGTAACTGTAGACGCCGAATTTTTAAATGAGTGTATTTAAATGTCTGATTTAAGCAATATAGCGCGGCCGTATGCTCATGCCATTTTTGAATTGGCCGAGGAGCAAAACAATCTCGCAGGCTGGGGAACAATGGTTGATTTGCTGGCGTCCATCGCCAGGGATGAATCCCTTGGGGGGGTGATCAGTGATCCACACGTGTCCTCCCAACAGCTCGAAGAGCTGATTATCAGCGTTGGTGGTGATCATCTTAATGATGAGGCTATCAATCTTGTGAAGTTACTAGTCAAAAATTCAAGAGTAAACGCACTGCCAGAAATAGCAAGCGTTTATGCTGAAAAAAGATCCGAAGCCGAGCGAGTGGTTGAGGCAACCATGACGACAGCAACCAGCATTGACGAACCAGAGCAAAAGCAGTTTGTTGATGCATTGGAAGCCAGGCTTGGACGTACAGTCAAACTTGAATTTGATGTTGATGACGAACTTCTGGGCGGTGCTGTTATCCGAGCGGGAGACTGGGTCGTTGATGGCTCAGTCAGGGCTCAACTTGAACAACTTGTTGGTGCAATAGGCGCTTAGGTCATTATCGACTAAAGTAGTCTATATCTCCTAATTTAGAGGAATTGTAGAAATGTCCATTCAATTGAATCCCTCCGAGATCAGCGAGCTGATCAAGGATAGAATCAAGAACTTTGAAGCCAATGCGGAGGCCCGTACAGAGGGCACCATCGTGATGCTAACCGATGGTATCGCACGTATCCATGGCTTGAGCGAAGCAATGCAGGGCGAGATGCTTGAGTTCCCTGGGGAAACCTATGGTCTTGCCTTGAACCTGGAAAAAGACTCTGTCGGTGCAGTTATCCTGGGTGACTATAAACACCTTAAGGAAGGTGATACCGTAAAATGTACCGGACGTATTCTTGAGGTACCTGTGGGAGAATCGTTGTTAGGACGAGTCGTCGACTCATTGGGTAAGCCCATTGATGGTAAAGGCCCGATCGAATATTCTGGTGTTTCCGCAATTGAGAAAGTTGCGCCTGGTGTAATCGCACGAAAGTCCGTCGACCAACCTGTACAAATCGGATTGAAATCCATCGACTCCATGGTTCCAATTGGACGTGGGCAACGGGAGTTGATTATCGGCGATCGTCAGACGGGTAAAACTGCGGTTGCGGTGGATGCCATCATCAACCAGAAAGATACTGGTATCAAGTGTATCTATGTAGCAATTGGCCAAAAAGCATCGAGTATTGCTGGTGTTGTACGCAAACTTGAAGAGCATGGCGCGATGGACCATACCATCATTGTTGCAGCATCTGCATCCAATTCTGCTGCGGAGCAATTCATTGCACCCTATGCAGGATGTACCATGGGCGAATACTTTCGCGACAAAGGCGAAGATGCTCTGATTATTTATGATGACTTGACAAAGCAGGCTTGGGCTTATCGACAAATTTCACTTTTGCTGAAACGTCCTCCAGGGCGTGAAGCGTATCCCGGTGACGTTTTCTATCTTCACTCAAGATTACTTGAGAGATCGGCTAGAATTAACGAAGATGAAGTAGAGAAGTTAACCAACGGCGAAGTAAAAGGTAAAACAGGTTCACTCACCGCCCTTCCCATCATTGAAACCCAGGCGGGTGACGTCTCTGCATTCGTACCCACTAACGTAATTTCCATCACAGACGGCCAGATCTTCCTGGAAACGGATCTGTTCAATGCCGGTATTCGTCCTGCAATCAACGCTGGCCTATCGGTGTCCCGGGTAGGTGGTTCTGCGCAAACACCAATCATTAAGAAACTGGGTGGTGGTATTCGATTGGCATTGGCTCAATACCGTGAGCTTGCCGCATTCTCGCAATTCGCATCCGATCTTGATGAAGCAACCCGTAAGCAGCTTGAGCGGGGTGAACGTGTAATGGAATTGATGAAACAACCGCAATACCAGCCAATGTCTGTTGCTGAAATGGCGCTGTCTTTGTTTGCCGCAAACGAAGGTTACATCGACGATGTGGCCGTGGCCGACGTCGTTGACTTCGAGCGATCAATGCAGGCTTATGTGAAATCAAACCATGGTGGTTTGATGGACGAGATCAACGAAAACTGTGCCTATAACGACGAAGTTATCGCCGGACTACGTAGTGCACTAGACGATTTCAAGAAAAACGGTAACTAATTGGTTACCGTTTTATTTGAGACTAAAAGCTAGACAGACAGGTACTTCGTAATATGGCAGGCGCTAAAGAAATCCGAACCCAGATCAAAAGCATTGGTAATACAAGAAAGATTACCAAAGCGATGGAGATGGTGGCGGCCAGTAAGATGCGACGGGCTCAGGAGCGTATGGCAACAGCACGACCTTATGCAAGCAAAATGCGTAATGTTGTGGCTCACCTTGCCCATGCGAATCCTGAATATAAACATCCTTACGGCATTGAGCGCGAAGTAAAAGCAGTGGGCTATATCATTGTCTCCAGTGACAGAGGCCTATGTGGTGGTTTAAACGTCAATTTATTTCGGAAAGCCATCAACTCAATGTCAGAATGGGACGAGAAGGGAGTACGGGTTGATGTGTCTGTTGTTGGAAAAAAGGCAAGTGCTTTTTTCAAACGGTTTAACGCCAATGTTGTTAGTGAGGCAACAGATCTTGGCGATGCACCTCAGCTTGAAGAATTGATTGGTGCCATAAAAGTAATGATGGATGCCTATATGAATGGCGAAATCGATCGCTTGCTTATTGTTAGCAATGAATTTGTTAACACCATGACCCAAAAGCCCACGGTTGAGCAGTTGATTCCAATTCAACCGAACGAGCTTGAGATCGATGAAGGCAAAATGAATCATCATTGGGACTATATCTATGAGCCTGAAGCGAAAAACGTCATTGATGTTTTGATGTCCCGATATATCGAGTCATTGGTATATCAGTCTGTTGCTGAAAACTCCGCCTGTGAACAGGCTGCCAGAATGGTAGCTATGAAATCAGCGACGGAGAATGCTGGAAACCTGATCGATGACTTGCAGCTTGTTTATAACAAGGCCCGGCAGGCAGCGATTACTCAGGAATTGTCAGAAATTGTTAGTGGTGCGGCGGCCGTCTAGTCATTGTTGACCGGGTTTAGCGTCTTTTTTGAACAAATTTAAATATTAAGTAGAGGTTTTTCGAACCATGAGTTCTGGAAATATCGTAGAGATTATTGGAGCGGTTGTCGACGTACAATTCCCTCGGGGAGATGTGCCAAAAGTCTATGACGCATTAAAAATAGCGGGCGGTGGCTTAACACTGGAAGTCCAACAGCAAATGGGCGATGGCGTGGTTCGCTGTATCGCCATGGGTTCTTCTGATGGTTTGCGCAGAGGTGTTGAAGTAAGCAACACTGGCGCACCGATTTCCGTTCCTGTTGGAGCAGACACATTAGGACGTATTATGGACGTACTTGGAGATCCGGTGGATGAAGCGGGTGAAGTACAAACCGAAGTCAGAATGCCTATTCACCGCGCGGCGCCTAGCTATGAAGACCAGGCAGCAAGTGTTGAATTGCTGGAAACAGGCATCAAGGTTATCGATCTGATCATGCCCATTGCGAAAGGTGGCAAGGTTGGTTTATTCGGTGGTGCGGGCGTAGGTAAGACAGTAACGCTGCTGGAACTGATCAACAATATCGCATCTGCTCACAGTGGCCTTTCCGTTTTCGCCGGCGTTGGTGAGCGAACCCGGGAAGGGAATGACTTCTATCATGAAATGACTGAGGCTGGCGTACTGGATAAGGTAGCGATGGTTTACGGACAAATGAACGAGCCACCAGGAAACAGACTTCGTGTTGCTCTAACTGGTTTGACCATGGCGGAATATTTTCGTGATGAAGGACGGGACGTATTGATGTTTATCGATAATATCTATCGATACACCCTTGCGGGAACCGAAGTATCTGCACTGCTTGGCCGTATGCCTTCTGCGGTAGGTTACCAGCCAACACTGGCTGACGAGATGGGGGCACTTCAGGAACGTATTACCTCGACGAAGGTCGGTTCCATTACCTCATTCCAGGCGGTTTACGTTCCTGCGGATGACTTGACTGACCCCTCCCCAGCGACGACATTTGCTCACCTGGATGCAACCCTGGTATTGTCACGCCAAATCGCAGAATTGGGAATCTATCCTGCGGTAGATCCGCTTGACTCGACTTCACGCCAGCTTGATCCGTTGGTCATCGGTAACGAGCATTATGAAACAGCCCGATCGGTTCAGGGAACGCTACAACGATATAAAGAGTTGCAGGATATCATTGCCATTTTGGGTATGGATGAATTGTCTGAAGAGGACAAACAGGCTGTAGGTCGAGCGCGTCGTATTCAGCGTTTTCTTTCCCAGCCATTTACCGTGGCGGAAACTTTCACTGGAGCTCCGGGCAAATATGTTTCTCTGAAGGATACTATCAAAGCCTTCCAGGGTATCGTAACCGGTGATTATGATCACCTGCCTGAGCAGGCATTTTATATGGTTGGTGGTATTGATGAAGTAATTGAAAAAGCCAAGGATATGAGCTAACGCTCCGTCCTTGAGTTACGACATCATTCCAAATATTTCGAATAGTCTTTTTTAGCAAATTCGATCGGGGAAAAACATATGCCAAACATTCAAGTAGATATAGTTAGCGCAGAAAAAGAAATCTGGTCTGGTCAGGGGTCAATGGTCTTCGCTCCAGGAGAAGTTGGTGAGCTTGGTATTGCCCCGGGCCATACGCCTTTGATTACTAAACTTAATCCTGGGGATGTGCGGGTTCTGCAGGAAAATGAAGAAGAGCAATTTTTCTTTATCTCTGGCGGAATTCTTGAGGTACAACCTCATGTTGTTACCATTCTCTCCGATGTTGCCGTAAGAGGCGGGGAATTGGACGAAGCTTCGGCAAACGAAGCCAAGCAACGGGCGGAAGAAGCGATGAAAGATGGCGCAGCGGAACTGGATTACGCTCAGGCTAAGGCAGAGCTAGCCAACGCTGTAGCGCAACTTCGTTCCATCGAGAAGCTGCGAAAGTTGCGCCAGTAGTTCAGCAATACCTCAAGGTGTACAGGTTTCTTCTGTACACCTGCTTTTGTTCCCCGGTTTTAAACCACGCCATCTACCGATCATGATTATTTCCAAAGGAACAGTAGTGTCCATTTCCTTTTTGATAAAAGATGATCAGGACAATATTGTTGAATATAGGGATGTTCCAATCAGCTATTACCATGGCGGTAAGCATGAGCTTTTTGATCAAATAGAGGTAGCTCTGGAAGGAAAGAAAAAGGGAGATGAGGTAACGGTGAATCTTCCCTGGCAGGAGGCGTTCGGACCTCATGACACTGGTTTGACCTTTACCGATGACATCGAAAACGCACCGCCTGAGATGCGCTGCCTTGGCGCTAAAATGGACGCTGAAAGTAGTAGCGGAGATATTCTACATTTTGTGGTAACGAAAATCGAAAATGGAAAAATTACCATTGATGCCAACCATGTTTTGGCAGGTAAGGACGTTAGCTTCCTGATTACTATCAACGATATCAGGAGTCCCACAGAGCAGGAAAAAATGACACTTGTCGCTACTGAACCACAGGTTCATTAGGAGAACAGCTTAGGAGAACAACGTTAGCGCGGTTAAATTGCGGCAATACCGCGAACTAGAACTACTAACGAAAAGTCGACTTCCAATATCCGGCGGGGCCATATCCGACCAGACAATATCTGGCAGGACCTAATGACAATGGCGTGTGGAACAAAACAGTGACCCTAAACCGCTGGAACGCCCATAGGTTGAATAGGAATTAGCGAAAATGACGCTCTGTGCATCGACGGGACAACACTTCTTTGAATTCAATTGGAGAGGGATATCCAAATAGCACTCAAAGGCGGATTCCAAAGATGAGCCCGGAAGCAGGAAAAAGTCTTTGAATTGGCCTTTGGGCGAGAAAATAGGCGTTTCGCTCTGGAGCCCTTCAAACAGCTTTAGCCGATGATAAACCTATCTCACCCCACCTTCTATTCGTGGAGTGAAATATTCATCGGAACTTCGTTAGGAAAGATCCTTGCGGGGTAAACGGGTAACCAGGCTTGACGTATCATATCGATTTCCACCCGCTGCCTGAACATCTCCATAAAAAGAGTCTACGATTTTTGCGACCGGAAGCTCTGAGCCATTAGATTTCGCTTCATCAAAGCACAATCCGAGATCCTTACGCATCCAGTCCACTGCAAACCCAAATTCAAACTGGTTTGCTACCATGGTCTCTGAGCGATTAACCATCTGCCAGGACTGAGCGGCACCTTTTGATATTACATCGAATACAAGATTAGCATCCAAACCCGCGTTGGCTGCAAAAGCGACGCCCTCGGAAAGGCCCTGGACCAGTCCGGCGATGCAAATCTGATTGACCATTTTGGTTAGCTGTCCGGCGCCGGATTCTCCCATTAGTTTGGCCGCTTGGGAGAAACAATCGATATAGGGTTTGGCACGCTCGAAAACAGGCTGATCACCACCAATCATCACCGTAAGAATTCCGTTTTCCGCTCCCGCCTGACCGCCAGACACCGGGGCGTCAAGGAAATCGAAACCGGAATCCTGAGCCACATGATAGAGCTCCCTGGCGACGTTCGCTGATGCCGTTGTATGGTCGATAAAAACGCTCCCTTTTTTCATGTTTTGAAACGCACCGTGATTGGCGATAGTAACGCTTCGAAGATCGTCATCGTTTCCGACGCATGCGAAAACGAAATCGGCACCCTCGGCGGCTTCGGCTGGAGTAGCGGCGCTTTGTCCTCCGTGTTCTTCAACCCACTTCCCGGCCTTGGCGGTAGTGCGGTTATAGACACGAACCTCGTGTCCATGTTTCGCCAAATGCCCCGCCATGGGGTACCCCATAACACCGAGCCCGAGAAACGCGATTTTGCTATTGTTCATTTTTTGTGAAGAGATTAGATTAGAGGCGCAATATACCAATGTGGTATGTCGTTAACAATGTCGGATAACAAACCAGGTCGATATGGCGATGGCGAACATAACACAATTAGACCCACGCATAAAATCCTGACTAACCGAAGGACGAAATAACCCATGGTATATCCCGATAAAAGTGTCCAAAGTGCCCGAAGAACTCTGTGGTTCAGGGTGACCAAGGCCTATCTTGAGAGACTGGCTGGGAACGAAATTCTGCTGGATGATTCAACAACCAAATCTGAACTCATCAGGCTAATTCGAACTAACTGCCCTGCAATAGCGGGAGAGCCACTAATTGAAATGCTGGAATATGAGGAGCTACTGGATCAAATAGTTAAGACTCCAAAGGAAGAAGCGGTGCCTGCTGAGATGCTTGGGCTGTTTAGCGAAGAACAATGGCCCCAATTGTTGATTGAGTTCCAGCCTTCATTCCATCATGTTCAGATGAGCTTTAACACTGTGGAGCAATACAATAAGATAAGTAGTGGAGAGCCAGGTAATGAGCCGACGAAACAGATGAGCCAATGGATCATTCACAATGACGGTAATAGCACGATAGTAAGAAAAATAACCTCGCAGCAATCAGCGATCATTGATGGATTATTAGCTCAAAAAAATCTGGAACAGGTTGGTGAGCAAATGGGTGAGGGGATCACCCTTGAGACATTGATAATCGACTGGCTGAATCAGGGGTTGATTATTGACATTGGAGTGCCTGTACCAGACGATGCCACCTACGAATCAACTCCCTAGAATTCGTTCTCTGACAAGAATCTCACATTAAACAAACAGCTTTGTGGCATATTTCACATGATAGAGACGATGTCAGCGAATACGCCATGAAAGTAACAAACACAAAGAGGAAACTGTATGAAACCACAAAGATGGTTCGATGAAAAAAACAAACTCTTCCCCCACCAGGTCGCGTTTACTTCGCCGCCCCATGATTTCGACGCGGGGCCAACGGATTTCCTAAAAATCGCTCCGGAGACGGTTGGAGTGCATGGACGAATGCTTCATTTGCCTCAATATGAACATGAACTAAGCCAGCGAACAGATAATTTCCACTTGTTGGAAGAGTATGTCGAATGCATGGCTAATAATGGGGTCGATGTATGTGGTCAGGTGGGAACAAATTGGGTGCATGCAGGCGGCAAAACGCCAGAAAAAAACCGGGAATTTTGTGACCGCATGGAAGACAAGTACCAAACTGTTCTTCACATGGCGGGAATGTGTCTGGTAGAAGCGCTAAGGGAAATGAATGTGGAAAAAATTGCATTGAATTCTGTGTACTACTGACCAGACTGGAGAGACGGCATTACCCGTTTTTTAAAAGATGCGGGTTTGGATGTGATCTATTCTGGAAATTTTGTTGATCAGGGTTTTTATGCAACCCAACAGGAAGTGAATGATCAGGTATGGATATTCCCCGGGGAATTGGCGAAGAAATCCATGGAGTACGTCGCGGAACAGGCTCCGGGAGCAGAAGCCATTGTGGTTAATCTCTTAGGGTTTAATTCCCCGCTCCTTGGGGCGTAAGATGTATGGGTGAG